>WGCR01000081.1 GCA_015493675.1 Anaerolineae bacterium | reverse complement strand
GTGTATAAGAGACAGCGGCATCGCCACCGGGCCGGTAGGATTTCTTGAAGCCTATGATCGGGCGTTCGACGTCATCGCCCAGGGCGGCACTCGTCGCGGCGCCAACATGGCCGTTCTCAATGTCGAGCATCCCGATATCGAAGAGTTTATTTCATCCAAGGCGGAAGAGGGAAAGCTCACCAATTTCAACATCTCGGTGGGCATCACCGATGCTTTTATGGAAGCTGTGGCCAACGATGAGGATTTTGATCTCATCAATCCCCGCACGGGTAAGGTGTGGAAGACTGTCAGCGCCAGCGAGATATTCGATAAAATTGCTCAATATGCGCATCGCAACGGCGAGCCGGGATTGTTGTTCCTGGATGCGGCCAATCGCACCAACCCGGTGCCCCATCTTTATAAGCTGGAGGCCACCAATCCTTGCGGTGAGCAATGGCTGGGGCCGTACGAGAACTGCTGCCTGGGCTCCGTGAATCTGGCGCAACATATCACCGATGATGGCAAAATCGACTGGGAAAAGCTGGCGGAGACTGTCACCAACACCACGCGTTTTTTGGATAATGTGGTGGAGGTCAATGCGTATGTGCCCTCGGTGCCGCAATTGAAAGAAGCGGCGCATCGGGTGCGACGCATTGGCATGGGCATTATGGGGCTGGCTGATATCATGTATGCCACGGGCGTGCGCTATGGCTCCCCCGAATCCATTGAACTGGCGGGACAGGTGATGGAATTCGTGCGCTATCAGGCCATGAAAACCTCCATCGAGCTGGCGCAGAAGCGCGGCCCCTTCCCGGCTATCAAGGGCTCTATTTATGATCCCGAGGACCTGAAATGGTCTCCGCCCGAACCCCTGCAACCCTATACGCTGGACTTCGGGCGTCCAGAAGTAGACTGGGACGCCATCGTGGCGGGCATCAAGACCTACGGCATCCGCAACGGCGCTCAGACCACCATCGCCCCTACGGGCACCATCGGCACCGTCACCGGCTGCGAGGGCTATGGTTGTGAACCTGTTTTTGCACTCGCTTACACCCGCTATGTCAAGGAATCGGAGGGGGATGTCGCATTGACTTACGCCAGCCCCAAATTCCTCAAGGCATTGGAAGATGAAGGTATCGATGAAGACCTCAAAAACCAAATTATTGAGCAGGTCAAACATGATGGCACCTGTCAGAGCGTGGATGCCATTCCGGAAAAAATTCGCCACACCTTCGTGGTCAGCATGGACATCTCGCCCGAGGAACATGTATTGATGCAGGCTGCTTTGCAGCGGTTTGTTGATAATTCCATTTCCAAAACCATCAATTTCCCCCCCGATGCTACGGTGGATGATGTGAAGAAGGTCTACCGCATGGCGTGGGAATTGGGCCTGAAGGGGTTGACCGTGTATGTCACCGGGAGTCGCCAGGAGGTGGTGCTGGAGACGAAAGCCGTAGCCGAAGCCAAGAAGGGCGGCAATGGTTTGACAGCCCACGCGCAGGAAGAATCCACACTCATCAGCTCTCCCCAGCGTCGCCCGCGGCCCTCGCGGTTGATGGGATTGACCTATCGTCGGGCCACGCCGTTGGGCACAGCCTATGTCACCATCAACCAGACCGATGAGAAGGAGCCGTTCGAAGTGTTCATGAACGTAGGCAAAGCCGGCTCTGATGTCGCTGCTGTCTCTGAGGCATTGGGACGATTGATTAGCTATATTTTGCGAATGCCCAGCTATCTCACTCCCACGGAGCGCTTGCAACAGGTGATTTATCAATTGGCCGGCATTGGCGGCGGGCGTCCGTTGGGCTTCGGGCCGCAGCGGGTGCGTTCACTGCCCGACGCGATCGCTCAGGTGCTGGATGAATATCTGCGTGAAAATATCGTTTTGCAAACCGCCGTGCATGATGATGCACCTGCCGCAGGACAGTTGGAATTGCCCCTGAATCAGATTGGCGATCTGTGTCCGGAGTGTGGACAGGCCACGCTTTTGAATATCGAAGGATGTAAAAAGTGTATTAATTGCGGTTATAGTGAATGCTGAACAATTATCTTTTGATCGAAAGGGGACGCATGCAAATGTCGTCCCCTTTTGATTTCTTCGCCAGTTGCTGTGAATCGTGCTATACTTGCCCCCATGAAAAAGCCAACATTATTCACAACGATTTCACTGATTGTCTTTTTTCTGGCTCTGCTCGTTGTTCCCGCCAACGCCCAGGGGCCGACCGATCTCTCAACTCTGACTATCAAGCTTTGGCCCGAATATGACGATCCCAGGCTGCTGGTGATCATCGACGGCCAGTTGACCACGCCCGGCAGCGAAATCCGTCTGCCCATTCCGGCGGAGGCGCAGCTCAATGCCGTTGCCACAGCGGACGGCAGCGGGCGGCTGCTGAAAAACGAATGGCGCGAAGAGAAAGCCGGGGACGGCAGCCGTCTGTTGGTGATGACGCCGCAAAATCCCCTCTTCCGCGTCGAATACTACACGCCGTTTCCTATTGACGGCGATAACCGAAACATTACGTTTGAACTTCCTGCCGGTTACATCAATGCCGAACAGGCCACGATTGAAGTGCTTTTGCCTCCCGGCAGCGAAGATGTCAAACTCGCCCCGCCTACCGATGAATCGGGCCCTACTCAGGATCAGGCCCACATCTTTCAGCGTAATTTGGGGACAGTGAAAGATACGGCCATCACACAACAGGTAACCTATGCCAATCCCAGTGGCGGACTCACAGTTCCTGAATCAGCTTCTGCTACCGGCGCTCTTCTGGAAACCAAAACACCTCCTCAAGAACCATCCGAGACCGCAAAAGCCTCAACCTCTTCCCTGAATCCCTGGGTTATCATTCTGGGCACGGCCGCAGCGCTACTTATTGTCGGCGGCGCCGTCGGTTTGTGGCTGACACGTGATCGTGAACAAGAAGAGCCGGTTGCCCCCGCGCAGCCACGCGTCAGGGGCAAAAAGAAAAAGAAGGCAGGTGCGATAAGCGTGCAGTCATCCCAGGGAAATCTGGATCGCTTTTGCCGGCAGTGCGGTAAGGAATTCGGACCGGATGATCGCTTCTGCCGTTATTGCGGCGCACCGCGACGTTCACTCTGACAGCACGGGAGCGTATTCCCACCCGGGATTCAATTCAATAGACATTATCGGAAATAAGAAAGTCTCTGCTCACACTTGGCATTAT
>WGCR01000080.1 GCA_015493675.1 Anaerolineae bacterium | reverse complement strand
GGGGATGGGATGATGGGGGTGGGCTCGGGATTGGGCATGTCAGTGAAATAGAATGATGATTGTTGGGATTCCGATTAGCAGCAAACAGTTTTGCGCCGATTTCGATAAATGGTAGCACGGGCGCACCGGAGCAGCAATTCTCTCCCGCCAACTGATTACTGCTTACTGAATTACTGCTTACTGAATTACTGCTTACTGGACCCTACGGCTCTTCGCCCAGGGTTACCTGCACCTGCATGGGCTGACCATCGCGAATGATGTCCAGAGTGACAGTCTGGCCCACCTCGGTGTTCTCCTGCAAGTAGGCGTCCAGGTCCTCCCAGCTCTTCAGGGGCGCGCCGTCGATGGCGGTGAGAATGTCGCCGCCAACGAGATAGCGGTAGTTGCCCAGAATGACTTCGTCATTGGCCGGGCGGATGCCCGCTTTTTGGGCGGGGGAGTCCTGGTAGATTTTTGCGATGAGCAGCCCGTGATCCACCGGCAGATTCAACCGTTTCGCCAGATAGGGTGTGATCTCGTAGCCGAGATGCTCGATGCCCAGCCAGGGATGGGCGTAGCGCCCCTTTGCGATGAGCACTGGCGCGACCCGTTTGGCCTTGTTGACGGGAATGGCCAGGCCCACGCCCGCGTTGGCGCCGGTAGGGGAGTAGATAGCGGAAATGACGCCGATGACCCGGCCAGAGGAGTCCAGCAGCGGGCCGCCCGAATTGCCGTGATTGATGTCCGCATCGGTCTGGATAACCTTGCGCAACACCCGGCCTTCCTGCACCTTGATGGTGCGATCCAGGGCGCTGATGACGCCCATGGTCATGGTGCGCTGGAAGCGGCCAAAGGGATTGCCGATGGCGACGACGATCTGCCCCACTTGCAAGGCGTCGGAGTCGGCCAGGGGCAGCGGATGTACGTTTTCGGGCGGATTCTCCACCTGGATGACAGCCAGATCATTGCCCGGATCTGCGCCCACGACCTGGGCGGGCATGACGACGCCCGGTGCAAAACTCACCTGGATGCTATGTGCGTCTTCGATGACGTGGTAGTTGGTGATGATATGCCCCTGATCATCCCACAAAAAGCCCGAACCGGCGCCTTCCTCAGGCACTGTCCCCCAGAAGAAGTCGGGGCGCAGAATCTGCGTGGTGATATTCACCACCGAGGGGTTGACTTTTTGGTAGATCCGAATCAGGTCTTGTTCCAGATTCAGGGCATCTCCCGCAGGAACAACGGCCGGAGCCAGCGTGGGCGTTGGAGGGAGAGGCGTGGCCGTGGGCAGAGAAACAGGCGTGGCTGTAGGTGAGAAAGGCGTGGCCGTCGGTGCGGGGGGAGCCATGGTGGGCAGCGCCGCGGGCGCGCGCCGTTCCCCCAAAGCCGACCCCAGGCCATAGCCCATCCCACAAGCGAAGATGACCGCCAGCAGGATGAAGATGCTTAGCAGGAAAGTTTTTCGAGTCATGGTGGTTTTAGCAGGGCGTCCTTGGATGAAACAAGCTCAGGCTAGTATACTGCGGAGGCGCTCATTGACGCCAACATCAAAAGCCCTTTTCAGTTCATGGTCTCCCATTCCTCCCCTGCATCCCAATCATCATCGCCCCCGTCTTCTTCTGTCTGGGTCTTCATCTGGATGGGAGTGACGGGACATTTGATTTTTGGGGCTTATCCGGTGTTCGCCAAACGGGCCATCGCCGAAGTCCCCAAATTCTCTCTGCTTTTTTTCAGCACGTTCGTCACACTTCTGGCCAGTTTATGGCTGATCCGCCGCAAGGACGCCCGCCCGTGGTCAGAAATCCTCGGCGTCATCTTTCATTCCAAAACACTGTGGGCGCTGGTGTTTTTCGTCATCGCCCGTTCGGTCACCAACATCATGGCCGTGGACATGACCCGGGCCACCTGGATTCAATTGATCTATTTGTTGACGCCCTTCATGGTGGCGATTTTGGGATCGCTGTTCTTCGGAGAAGCCACGCCCCCTTACACATACCGGGCGCTGTTGCTTTCCTCCCTCGGGGCGGTGCTGGTGCTCATTGCCGATTGGTCGGATGTGTTCGCCGGATTCACGCCCCGGGACGCATGGGGCCTGGCCCTGGCCGCCTTTTCCATGCTGATGCTCGCCACCTATTTCCAGATGATTCGGCGCAGCAGTCGCAAACAGGCCAGCAGCGGCATGATCCTCTTTCAGCAAAGCCTGGCCCTGGCCACCACTTATCTGATTCTGACCCTGGCCGCAGGAGAGGACTGGGGGCAATGGCAGACAGCTTCGCCGTCGGGCCTGTTCTACGCCATCAGCTTCATCTTCGGCATTCAGGTGCTGGGCAATATCATGCAGGTGTCTGCAGTGGGCGGAGCCAATCCGGCGCTCATCACCAGCGTCATGCCCCTGCGTCTCATTGTCACCATCGCTCTGGGCTGGTTCTTGCTAAACGAACGCCTGACAACGCCCTGGCAATGGCTGGGCGCGGGCGTCGTGCTGGTGACGGTCTCGGGCTATCTGTGGCTGCAAAGCCGGGATGATTTTCGTTCGACGGTATAACAAAAGTACGACGCACTTCGGCAAGTGCGTCGCACATAAATCTCATCCAGTTACGCCCAAACGTTCTTCCAGCCGGGCCCGCTCTTCATCCACGATGGATGGATCGAGTTTTTTGTAGAGGGCATGGGGCTTGCGCAGGGCCTGGCCCGGCGGCAAGGTTCCCGGCTCCCAGCGCACGTTCACGCCCGAGCCGTCGTAGCGCAGCGCCTTGTGCACGCCGCGGGCGTCTTCCACCTCGTCGATGCTCAATTCGCCGAAAAGATCATCATCATAGCCCAGAAAACCGTGCAGCTCCTGGGTGGTGAAGGGCAGGAAGGGATGCAGCAGCACTTTCAGCCGGTCGATGACCTGCAAGGTGACGTAGATGGTGGTGGCCGCCGCGGCGGGATCGGTCTTGATCTGAGACCAGGGCGCTTTCTCGTTGAGATAGCGGTTGGCGGAATGGGCCAGCTCCATGGCCTTGCTCAGCGCGATCTTCAGCCGCACCGCGTCGATCTCGGCCCCGACCCGCTCGAACGCCTCTTCCGATTCTTTCAGCAGCGCCCGATCAACCTCGTCGAACTCGCCCGGCTGGGGGATTTTGCCCTCGAAGCGCTTGTAAGCAAAGCCCACGGTGCGATTGACCAGGTTGCCCCAGGTCGCGACCAGCTCCTCGTTGTTGCGCCGCAGGAACTCCTCCCAGGTGAAATTCACGTCCCGGGTCTCGGGCGCGTTGATGGTGAGCGCGTAGCGCAGGGGGTCGGGGTCGTAACGGGAGAGGAAGTCGGGCAGATCGATGGTCCAGCGGCGGCTGGTGCTGATTTTCTTGTCCTCGATGTTGAGGTAGGCGTTGGCGGGCACGTCGTAGGGCAGGTTCATGCCGCGGCCATCTGCGATGAGCATCGCGGGCCAGAAGATGGCGTGGAAGGGGATGTTGTCCTTGCCGATGAAGTAGACCGATTTCACATCCCGATCGAACCACCAGTCCTTCCAGGCCTCGGGCGCACCCTCCAGCAGCATGACCTCGCGGGTGGCGCTGAGATAGCCGATGACCGCATCGTACCACACGTAGATGACCTTGTCCTCGTAGCCCTCCACCGGCACGTTGATGCCCCAGTCGATGTCCCGGGTCACGGCCCGGCCCCGCAGTTCGCCGCTTTCGGCCTGCTGGCGGGCGTAGTTGATGACATGGGTGCGCCAGTGCTCCTTGTCTTCGTTCAGCCACTCGGCCAGAGCGGGGCTGGCCTTGCCCAGATCGAAGAAGAAATGCTCGGTTTCCCGAAACTCGATCTTGTCCTGGCCGCAGATCTTGCAGCGGGGGTGAATGAGTTCGATGGGGTCCAGGGGGCTGCCGCAGTTGTCGCACTGGTCGCCGCGGGCGTGCTCATAGCCGCAATGAGGGCAGGTTCCCTCGACGAATCGATCGGCCAGATACTGCTCGTCGATAAGGCAGTAAGGCTGAAGCTGCTTGTCTTTGTAGATATAGCCGTTATCCAGATGGTTGAGGAACAGTTCTTGCACCGTGTCCCAGTGATTTTGAGTATCGGTGTGGGTGAAGAGATCGAAGCTGAGGCCCAGGGCCTTGAAGGATTCCACAAAACGGCCGTGGTAGCGGGCCACGATCTCCTGCGGCGTAACGCCTTCCTCCTGGGCGCGCAGCATGACGGGGGTGCCATGGGTGTCGGAGCCGGAGACCATGCGCACCTCGTTGCCGCGCAGGCGCTGGTAGCGGGCATAGATGTCGGGGGGCAGATAAGCGCCGGCCACATGGCCGAGATGGCGGTCGCCGCTGGCGTAGGGCCAGGCGACGCAGACAAGATAACGTTGGGATGAAGGTTTTTCGGGCATAATAAAAGCTCCTTGGGCAGAGAATCAGGCGGAGATGGCAGAGGTCGGACGGGCGCGCATGATGTGCGCGGGCGAAGCGGGCGTCGGGATCAGGACAGTCGGGGGGAATCCCCCATAGCGCCCTTGGCCGCCGACCCCCACCGTCCGTGCGCAAAACCTGATTTGCCAACGAGCGAGGTGGTCATTAGGATGAAATTGAGAGAAATGTGATGAAAAAGCAGCCGAATTGTAGCATATCCATCCGATTCCTCCCAAGATGCGCCCGTTCGTCAGAAACCACATCCCCTCATCC
>WGCR01000079.1 GCA_015493675.1 Anaerolineae bacterium | reverse complement strand
TCGCCCTGGTACATAGCCAGCGCCGACTCGAACCAGCGTCCCGCCTCGGCTGGCTGCTGATGCATCAGATTGCGGGCCTGAGTCATTGCCGCGTCGAATTCATCCACATCCACCTGAAAGCGTGCGGCATCCAGCCAGTATTCGCCCGATTGCACCAGGATGAATTTGGTGGACTCGGAGCCGGTGCGCAGGGCCTGGCGCACCCGGTAAAGGGCTGTATGAAAAGCCCGGGCGCCCAGATTGGCGGTCTGGGGCCAGAGCGCCTCCAGCACCCGCTCCATCGGGATGCGATCGTGGCGGAAGGTGACGAAATAGGCGAGCATATCCCGGGCCCGGGCCGAGACCCAGCGCTCCTGCGTCACTTCCTCGCCATTGACCCACACCCGAAATGATCCCAGGCTGCGGATGACAACAGCCTTGTTTTTTACAGCGATGCGGGGCTTTGGGACGGTCTCCTTCTCCAGACGGGTCAACACCTCATCCACAAAGGCACTGTGTATGCCCGCGTCTTTCAGCGCCCGGCACACCGTCAACGCCCGCTCACCCTGATCCAGATAAAGCTGGAGCGCGTTGGTGGGCTCCACCAGCTCCAGCGAACGTCGGGCCAGATCGATACCCTCCTCCTGCCGCTGCTGTTTCAGGGCGATGTAGGCCAGCCCGAAATACACCATCGCCAGGGGCAATCGAAATTGCCGTCGTTCGCCCACCTCCAGCAGGTCCTGGAAGAGCTGCTCCGCCTCCTCGTCCCGTTCGTGTTCCAGCGCCACATCGGCCAGAACGCTGCGGCACACATAGACCTCGTAGGTGTCGGGATTGCCCGCGAAGGCCCAGAGCGCCCCTTCGGCCAGCTGCCGGGCTTCTTCCACCCGCCCCTGCCCGTAAAGGTTGTAGGCCAGATAGCCCGCGGCCATCACCTGATCGTAAGCGGCCAATCCCAGCCCCTGTGCGATTTCCAGGGATTGGCGTAACGCGGCCTCAGCCCGGGCGGTTTCACCCATCCGGGTGAGAATGTTGCCCAGGACGGTGTACGCGTTGGGCAGCAATTCCTGCATCTCCAGCTGCTGGGCGATCTCAAGACCGCGTTCCGCGTGGCGCAGCGCCGTATCCAGATGTCCCCAGTAAAGGTAGGGGATAGCCAGCGAAGTGTGGGCGCGGGCGGCGATGGGGGACAGCTCGTCGGGCAGGATTTGCAGGGCCTCGGTGGCGTAACGCACGGTGGATTGGGGATCGCCGTGCCACCAGGCGATCTGTCCCAGAGACCCCAGGATGTTGGCCAGGGTGATCAGGGAAATCCTGTCTCCGGCCAGTCGGGCTTCGACCAGGGCCTGCTCCGCCAGCGCCCGACCCTGATCCATCCCGGTGAGGAATCCGGTGCTTTTGGCCAGGGCAATCAGCGCTCGGGCCCGATCTTCGTGGGAGTCCTCGGGCGCGTGGTGCAGGGCTTCAGTCACCAGGGCCTGGGCCTGCCGGTAATGCCCCTGGGAACGGGCCAGTTCGCCGATTCGCACCAGCGTGCGGGAGAGCCAGACGGCGTCGCCCGAGTCCTGGAAGATGCTGCGGGCCTGGCCGTAGCGCCGATCCGCCTCCCCCGCGTAGCCCAAACGCCGCAGCACATCGCCGTGAAAGAGCAGCAACCGGGGATGTGCAGTCAGCACAGTTTCGGGTAGACTGGTGAGATAGCGTTGCAGCATCACCACCCGCCCATGTTCGATGTAGTCCGGGGCGAAACGCAGGAGCACGCGGGCGGCGTCCTCGGGCGCTGCTCCCAGCAGATAGTGATGTGCGGCGGTTTCCAGCTGGGCCTGCGATTCGTAGTAGCGGCCCGCGGCCTGATGGGCGTGAAGGAAATCGTCGGGGTGATCCCGGCGCAGGGCGTCCAGCAGAAATTCGCGGAAGAGCTGGTGGTAGCGATACCAGCGTTGGGCCTCATCCAGACTGCTGATGAAGAGATTCTGACGTTCCAGCTCGGCCAGCATCGCCTGGGGATGTTCGATGCCGGGCAAGGCTGCGCACGCGGCCGCGTCCATCTGGTTGAGCACCGACGTGATCAGCAGAAAGCGTTGCGTGGCGGGCGGCTGGCGTTGAAACGCCTCGCTGACCAGATAATCGAACAGGTAGCGGTGGGAGCCCTGAATACCCTCGATGAGACGACTGCGCCCTTCAGGGTTGCGCCCGACCAGCGCCGCCAGTACCAGCTGCAGTCCGGCAGCCCAGCCTTCGGTCTTGTCCTCCAGCGCTTTTACATCCGTCATCGACGCACCCGGCAAGCGGGCCTGCACCCAGGTCTTGACTTCCTCTTCCGAAAAACGCAGGTTCTCCGCCCGAAATTCGGCCAGCAGTCCCCTCGCCCGCAGCCGGGCCAGAGGCAGCGGCGGATCGACCCGGGTGGAGATGATCAGCGTCAGTCCTGGTGGTGCGTTGTCCAGCAATTGGCTCACCAGCTCATGCACCGCCGGATTGGTGATCTCGTGATAATCCTCCAGCACCGCCAGCCAGGGACGGTCGGCCCGTTCCACCAGTTCGTTGATGAGCACCGTCAGCACCCGCCTGGGCGTGATGCTCAGATCGGCTTCCATGTTATCCAACAGCGCTCGTGCGGCCCGGCCCAGGTCTTCGGATTGGTCGGTGTGTCGGGCGCTACGCAGGCTTTCGATGAACGCGGAGAGGAAAACGATGGGATCCCTGTCTCCCGCGTCGAGCTGACACCAGGCCAGGGGATGCGAGACCGAGTGCGCCAATTGGGCCAGCAGGGTGGTCTTGCCGTAGCCGGGCGGCGTGGAGATGAGGATCAGGCGCCGGTTGAGGCTGCGCTCGAGGCGGGCCAGCAGCTCGGGCCGGGGCACTACGTCTGCGCCGCTGCGAGGGATCAGGAACTTGGTAAGAGGAAGAACCGGGTGCAACATGGAGACATTATAGCATCGTTGAGAGGTTATGCCTTCAAAATTCGCACTCGTGCGTAGGTTTCGCGACAATCTCGCGAACAATAGCTGTTATACTGAGACAATACCATCGCACCGCGTCTGCGCGCGGTTTGCTAACCACTCCACTCTCCCTCTCTCTTATCGTCCCGTTCACTTCCCGCTTTCCTTTCAGGAGAAGAACCATGAAACGATATCTGCTTCCGATTGCCATCCTGTTGCTGCTGGCGTTTGCGCTGGGAGCTTGTGGTGGCGCTTCACAACCTGCCGCCACTTCGGCCCCGGCAGAACAACCGGCGGCAACCACTGCGCCGGCTGAAAAGGCGACCGAAGCGCCTGCCGCCGAGCCCACCAAAGAAGAGGCCAAAGAGGAGCCCACCAAAGCTCCTGAGCCCACCGAAGCTCCCAAAGAAGAGGCCAAGACCGGCCTCAAAGTGTTGAAGATCGCCAACACGGCCAACATCACTACCTGGGACCCCATCAAATCCTTCTCCACTGAAGCGGCTTACATGGCGAACATGTACGAGCAGCTCCTGCGCATCAACCCGCCCGGAGCGGATGAGAAATTCACGCCCCTGCTGGCGGAGAGCTGGGAGAAGTCGGATGATGGCACCGTGTGGACTTTCCACCTGCGCAAGGGCGTGAAATTCCACGACGGCGAGCCCATGAACGCCGAGGCCGTGAAGATGTCCATCGAGGCTGCGGCCACTCGCGGCGGCGCTTCCTTCATCTGGGCGCCACTGGATACCATCGAGACGCCCGATGATTACACCGTCGTCTTCAACCTGAAGTATGCGGCGCCCATGGACCTGATCGCATCCTCCCTGTACGGCGCCTGGATCGTCAGCCCCAAGGCCCTGAAGGCTGCTGAGGAGAATCCCGACTACTTCGAGCAGGGCGTCGAAGCGGGCACGGGCCCGTATATGCTGGAATCCTACACGCCCGATCAGGAAGTCCTCTTCACCAAGTATGATGATTACTGGGGCGGCTGGGATGACAAGAAGTTCGACAAGGTGCTGGTGGAGATCGTGCCCGAGGCCATCACCCAGCAGCAGATGCTGGAGGGCGGCGAGGTGGACTTGGTCACCCGCATTCCGCAGGAGAACTACCAGACCTTCCGCGACAACCCCGATTACGAGGTGTTGACCGAGCCCTCATTCTTCAACTACGTGGGCTTCTTCAACACGCTGCGCCCGCCGCTGGACAACGTGAAAGTGCGGCAGGCCCTCTCCTACGCCACCCCCTATCAGGACATCATCGATATCGGGGCCAAAGGACTGGGCACCCAGAGCCGCGGGCCTGTGCCCCAGGGCGTCTGGCCCTGGTCGGAGAAGGTGAAGCAATACACCACCGATATGGACAAGGCCAAACAACTACTGGCCGACGCCGGATATCCTGACGGAGGCTTCAAGCTGGTGCTGACCTACGCGGCCGAGAACGCCACCGAGGAGGCCTTTGCACCGCTGTTGAAGGATGCCTGGGGCGAGCTGGGCGTGGATGTCGAGCTGAAACCGATGCTCTTCAACCAGCAATGGGAATGGGCCAAATCGGATCCGCCCAACGCTCAGGATGTCTTCCTGCTGCTCTACTGGCCCACCTACAGTGATGCCGGCGCCGACAACCTCTGGTCGATGTTCCACAGCAGTGAGAAGCCTTTCTTCAACCTGAGCTACTGGAAGAACGAGAAGTTCGATGAACTGGTGGATGACGCCATCTCCAAGACCGTCACTGATCCGGAGACCGCACAGCAGGAATACATTGATGCCATGAACCTGTTGGTGGATGAAGCGCCGGGGCTGTTCTTCTTTGACACCCAGGCTATTTTCATCATCCCCAACTACATCAAGGGCTTCCAGTACAACCTGAACTACCCCTTCGTGCAGTATTTCTTCTATGACCTTTATACGGGCTGAACGGAATACTGAGAATTCAATGTGCAACGATTAGATGCTCAGGAGATTGGGAGATTGAGAGGTTGGCGGATTAAAGCTGCCACTCCAGTCTCCTGATCTCCAATCTCTGAATCTCTGCACACCATCTTATGCAAAAGCTCGAGTACGTTCTGCGACGCATCGTCACATCCCTGTTGGTGTTGGTTGGCGTGACCATCATCACCTTCACTCTGGCCCGCGTCGTTCCCTCCAACCCCGCGGCGCTCTACATCGGCCCCAAGGCCCGGCCGGCAGACATCGAGCGGGTAACCAAAGAGCTGGGGCTGGACAAACCGCTGGTAGTGCAATATTTCACCTATATGGGATCGTTACTGCACGGCGACCTGGGCACCTCCATCGGTAGTAAACGCCCGGTGCTGCAGGAGATCACCACCCGCTTGCCCGCCACGCTGGAGCTGCTTTTCGTGGCGATGTTTTTCGCTATCATTCTCGGCATTCCGGCGGGAGTTGTCAGCGCCAGTATGCAGGGAAAATGGCCCGATATCTTCGTGCGTTCCAGTTCGATCATCGGCGTTTCCATGCCCGCGTTCTGGCTGGGGCTCATCCTGCAGATC
>WGCR01000078.1 GCA_015493675.1 Anaerolineae bacterium | reverse complement strand
CGCCCAGGGGATGAGGACGAGCTGGACGACTGGATCGAACAGCAGGTTTCGAACTGGGAGCGCATCAGCGGGAGGCCACGATGAGCAAGCAGATTATCGTCGCATTTCAGGGCGAGCATGGCGCATTCAGCGAAGAGGCCATCTGTCAGCATTTCGGGGATGAGACGGTGACGCTGCCCTGCCGTTCTTTCGAGGAGATTTTCGCAGCCGTGGATGAAGGCCGGGCGACTTATGGCGCGGTGCCGGTGGAAAATTCGATGGCCGGGTCTATCAACAAAGCGTATGATCTGCTGCTGGAGCATGATCTGAAGGTGTGGGGAGAAATCTTCCTGCGGGTGCGGCATAATCTCATCTCCCTGCCCGGCAACACGCTGGACGACATCCAGGAGGTGCGCTCCCATCCTCAGGCGTTGGCCCAGTGCGAACGATTTCTCAATCGACACGGTTGGCGGGCTAAACCGTGGTATGACACCGCAGGCAGCGCCAAAGATCTGGCCGAAAATCCCGAACCGGGCGTGGCTATCATTGCCAGCAAACTGGCTGCAGAGATCTATCATCTGGAAATCCTGTCGCCCGGCATCGAAGATATGGCCTTCAACTACACTCGATTCTTTGTCATCGGACGAGGCGAACCGCCGCACACAGAGAAGGCCAAAACCTCTCTGGTTTTCGCCACAGCGCACAATCCCGGCGCATTGGTGGCTTGCCTGAATGAATTCGCCTCTCGCAGCATCAATTTGACCAAGCTGGAAAGCCGCCCGCGGCGCAATCGTCCCTGGCATTATGTTTTTTATCTGGATTTCGAAGGACATTGGCAGGATGAAAGACAGCGCGAAGCGCTGGTCGCATTGCTGGCCCGGGCTGCATTCGTCAAACTGCTGGGCTCCTATCCCGCCGCCATCATGCCCCAGATCAAAAACGGCGGCCAGACGGAATTGTTGCAAATTTGAGGAGCGCGTTCTGCTCTTCCTTCAACCCTCACACGTCTTATCAGACAACCAATCCGATTATGATCATCGTAATGAAAGCTGACTCCACTGCCGCCGAGATCGGCGCAGTTATTGCCCGGGTGCAAAAAGCGGGCGCCTCCCCCCATCCCATCTATGGCGAGGAGCGCACCGTGGTGGCTGTGGTGGGAGAAACCCGCCGCATCAGTCCCGAGGCATTCAGAAAAATGCCGGGCGTAGAACGCCTGACCACCATCAGCGCTCCCTTCAAGCTGGCCAGTCGTGAATCTCATGCCGATGACACCACTTTTCGCGTGGGCGGCTATCGCATCGGCGGCCCGGAGATAGTTATCATGGCCGGGCCTTGCTCGGTGGAAAGTCGCAGTCAACTGTTGGAAACCGCCCATGCCGTCAAAGAAGCGGGCGCACACATCCTGCGCGGCGGCGCTTTCAAGCCCCGCTCATCTCCTTACTCCTTTCAGGGGCTGGGATTGAAGGGGCTGGAGATTCTGGCCGAGGCCCGCGAGATTTACAACATGCCCATTATCACCGAAGTGATGACGCCCGACGCCGTGGCCATGATCGCCGAATACGCCGACATCCTCCAAATCGGCGCCCGCAATATGCAAAATTTCGGATTGCTGCACGCAGTAGGGCGCATCCAGCGTCCTGTGTTGTTGAAACGCGGCATGATGAATAGCATGGAAGAGCTGCTGATGTCGGCCGAGTACATCCTTTCCGGCGGCAATTATCAGGTGATGCTTTGTGAGCGGGGCATCCGCACCTTCGAGAAATACACGCGTAATACATTCGATCTCAACGCTGTGCCCATTCTCAAACAATTGAGCCATCTGCCAGTCATTGCCGATCCCAGCCATGCCACCGGGCGCTGGGACGCAGTGACGCCCATGGCCCGGGCAGCGATTGCCGCCGGCGCCGATGGCATCATCGTCGAGGTGCATCCTCATCCAGAAGAAGCGCTCTCCGACGGGCCGCAAAGCCTGAAGCCGGAACGCTTCGCCGACCTGGTGCGTCAGGTCAAACGCATTGCCGCAGCCATGGATCGCACCGTGCCCGATCCGG
>WGCR01000077.1 GCA_015493675.1 Anaerolineae bacterium | reverse complement strand
ACTCCTAGTGCCAGATGGCTGAAGCGAGAGAGTTTGGCGCATAATAGAAAAGATCGTGACGATAGACGATAGACGGTGGACGAGGCGGTTTTCATCGTCTATCGTCCGTGGTCAATCGTCTGCTGTCACCACGCCGGTTGCAGGCCGCTGGGGCCCTGAACGATGGGGCGGCGCATGAGGTTGTCGATGGCCTCGCCGGGCTCAACCATCGGATAGACGTTGACTTCTTCCTTCACCTGGAATTCGATGAGATAAGGCCCGTCGTGCTCCTGGGCTTCTTTCAGGGCGGAGACGACTTCCTCTTGAGTGGTGACGCGACGGGCGGGTATGCCATAAGCCTGGGCCAGTTTGACGTAATCCGGGCTCTGGATGGGCGTGCCCGCGTAGTTCTTCTCGTAGAAAAGCTCCTGCCACTGCCGCACCATACCCAAAAAACCGTTGTTGATGATAGCGATCTTGACGGGAACCTGCTCCTGCATCACCGCACCCAGCTCCTGGATGGTCATCTGGAAGCCGCCGTCGCCCACCACAGCCCACACGGTCTCGTCGGGAGCGCCGAAATGGGCGCCGATGGCCGCGGGCAGGGCGTAGCCCATGGTGCCCAGGCCGCCGCTGGTCAGCAACTGGCGAGGACGATTATGCAGGAAGTACTGGGCCTCCCACATTTGGTGCTGGCCCACATCGCTGACGATGATCGTCTTGCCCTGGGTCACATGCCACAGTTCCCGCATCACCAGGGGCGGAATCAGTTCATCCACCTCGGCGTTGAGGATGTCCAGTTCCTCTGATTCCCTGTTCCACTCCTCGATCTGCGCCATCCAGTGCGGATGCTGGGCGGGTTCGACCAACCCCAGCAGCGCTTGCAGCGCCTCTTTGGCGTCGCCCAACACAGCTACATCCGCCGGAACGTTCTTGTTGATCTCGGCCGGATCGAATTCGATGTGAATGATCTTGGCGTTGGGCGCGAATGTGTCCAGATCGCCCGTGACCCGATCATCGAATCTCATGCCGATGCCGATGAGCACATCGCTCTGCTGGATGGCGTGATTGGCCCGGGCCTCACCATGCATCCCGCACATGCCCAGGCTCAGGGGGTGGGTTTCGGGAATGTCGCCCAGACCCAGCAGGGTCATGGCCACGGGGATGTGCGCCCGCTCTGCCAGCTCTCGCAGTTCGTTTTCGGCATGGGCCATCTGCACGCCATGTCCAGCAATGAAAACGGGTCGGTGCGAGTTGTTGATCAGCTCAGCCGCCTCTTTGACCGCGTCTTCATCCAGCCCGAAGTAGGGACGATAGCCGGGCAGATCCACTTCCTCGGGATATTCGAAGTCAGTTTCGTCGTTGAGCACATCCTTGCAGATATCCACCAGCACGGGGCCGGGACGACCGGTGCGGGCGATGTGGAAGGCCTCCTTCAGAATCCGGGCCAGGTCATCGATGTCGGTGACCAGGTAGTTGTGCTTGGTCACGGCCTGGGTGACGCCGGTGACGTCGGTTTCTTGAAAAGCGTCGTTGCCCAATAGCTCGGTGGGCACCTGGCCCGTGATGGCGACGATGGGCACGGAATCCATCATAGCGTTGGCCAGGGCGGTGACCAGATTGGTGGCCGCCGGGCCTGAGGTGACGATGGCGACGCCGACATCGCCGGTGACGCGGGCGTAGCCATCGGCCATGTGGCCCGCGCCCTGCTCGTGACGGGCGAGAATGTGCCGCACCGGGTACTGGGGCATGGCGTCGTAAACGGGCAGAATCGCACCGCCTGGGTGTCCGAACACGAGGTCAACGCCCTCGCGGGTGAGCGCTTCCCAAACGATTTGTGCGCCTGTTCGCTTCATGGTCTTCTCCTGAGAGTGAAAGGGAATTAGTGAGCAGTATGCCAGTAAGCAGTAAACAGTAAACAGCGCAAACTGTGAACTTCGAACTGTCAAAAAAGAAGGGCCTTCGACGTTCCGCCGTGCTGCTGCGGTTCGCTGAAGGCCTCATTGCCTCGAATGATATTGGACATTGTTGGAAACAAGCTGCGGCGAGGCGGACTATCAGCCTTCCGCTCAAACATGTCAGATCAATGATTGATGGGTAATGATTAAAGTGAAAACCACGCTGATTCCACCTTTAATCATTGTTCATTAATCATTGACAATTAGCCATTGACAATTAGCCATTAGCCATTGACAATTAAAAAACCCCCTTCCGATTGGAAGAGGGCTTGTGTTCTGTCTTGCGATGCTTTCTAACGTCTTCGTTGTCTGGCATCCGCCTTCTGTCCAACCGGTATCGGCTCCTGGCCACTAATAAGAGCGAGGAGCACAATAATAATAACGAGGACAATCAGGCTGATGCCGAAGAACATTAGGTGTATGCGATGGAGAATGGTGAAAGGAGGAATTTCCTTCGATTGGCGGGCATTATACTCAGAAGCTGGAGGCTTGTCAAATCCCCGAAAAGAGATTGAGCAGATCATGCGGATGTTTCATCATGGAACAAAATGAGGTGAACCTGGCGCGGTCCGAACATGCCGTAGTGCTTGTGCATTTCAATATCATCGCTGACGCTGGGGCCGGAGATGATGAGTGTCCGCACAGATTCGCCCGGGCGCGTTTGCCGCCAATCCTGCCGCCATGACGCCATATTGGCGTAAATGCGGCTGGTGGGCAACAGGGTGATATGGCTGATGGGAATGAGGGCGGGGAGCCAGGATCTCCCGGGGGCAGGCGTCAGCGCCAGAGAGCCGCTGGCGGCCAGAGCTGCATCCGCTGATGTCAGCCCCATGGCCAGATCAGGATTCAATATGCGACGATCTGGCGGGAAAAGTTTGAATCCGGCGTCATTTAGGGCGGTAGCCAGGCCGGGGATAGGAAGCGATTCGACCTGCCAGGAGAGGATCTCGGTTCGGTGTTGCTCTTTTAGATAGCGCAGCAACGCCAGCCGGGCGGATATTGGATTGTCCCACTGCTCCCAGGTTCCGCCCCAGCGCTCCCAGTTTCTGATGAATGTGGTGATGGTCTGTGCATTCATTTTTCGAGGTTACGGCGAATGAAGGGGAAAAAAAGACGGGGACGGGAGATCAAACGGCGCCAGATGGAAAAATAGCGTTTATCCTCCTTCGGAGGACGGGTTTTGGCCAGACGTCGACGCTGGGCGTGAATGAGATCGGGAATGGGAATGTTCATCGGGCAGGCGGCCTGGCAGTGTCCACTGTTTGCACAGAGATAGGCCTGCGGTTCGCCCAGATCAGAGCGCAGGAGCAGGGGACTGATGACTGCGCCGATGGGACCGGTGTAGGGTGAGTTGGCGTATCCGCCACCGCCAATCTGTTCATAGACCGGACATACGGTGTGGCAAGCGCCGCATTGAATACAACGCAGGGCCCGACCAAAACCCTGGTCCATGATATCTGTGCGATGGTTGTCGACCAGAACCAGGTGGATAGTGCGGGGGCCGTCGATCTCCGGGGGAGCAGGACATTGCAGGTGTGTGACATAGGCGGGCAGCGGACGTCCCCAGGCGCTGAGCGCAAAGACCTGTATCAGGGCGTCCAGATCGTTGAGTGTGGCTGCCACCTGTTCGATGCTAAGCAGCAGGATGACATGGCGGGCCAGGCCCGTCAGACTGGCGTTGTGCCCGTCGTTGTCCATCAGAACGAAAACGCCATCTTCCACCGACGCGAAATCAACGCCCAGGATGGCGGTGTGGGTGCGCAGCAATGCCCGGCGTAAGGGCATGCGCACCGTGCTGGCCAGATGATCGGGATTATAGGTTTCGGGGATACGCCATTTTTTTTGCAGTGTGGCGCTGATGGCCTCCACCGTCAGATGTCCCACCGGCCAGATAGGATGTCCCGGTCGCTCATTGGCCAGTTGGGCCAGATAGTCGCCCGGATGTAAGGGCGTGAGCTGGATCGCATTGGCTTTGGCCGCCCGATCCACTTGGATTTCATCCAGCAGCGGGTGATGGTTGCGCAGGGCGTCGGTCACGCCCAACTCGCGCATGGTCTGGATGATGAGGCGATTGGCGTCCTGGGCGTCGTTGGCGTGCAGGACGTTGACATCATGACTCCGGGCAGCTTTCTCCAACTGCTCCAGATTAGCGGGCAAATCAGCCAGCACCCGATCGCGGGCGTGGATAGCCCGTTGTTTCAGCGCTTCGGCGTTTTCGACTCGCGCCCAGGCAGCGTCTCGGGCGGCTGTTGTCAGATTGCCCAGTCGGTGGAGCGTGTGGCGTGTGCGCTGGTTGGGGATCATGATGGGGCCTATCTTCCGATATTTTGCGGATTTTGTCCAGAAATCACGCGATGCCGGGCAGTGACGATCAGTGTTAGAAATAGGTTAGAACCATTGGTTGCCTATTGACAATTCTGGAATGTGTGTTAAACTACAAATATACAATGATGAAGAACATCTCGTCATCGCTTGCAACCATTGGCGTTGCTCCTCGCCGCGCATCGCTTTTCTTGTCATTCTGATCATCATGAACTATTTATCCCTTTGTTTTATAAGCGGGTTCAATAGAGCATGGTTGTTTCTGGTGCGTTATTTGAAGGGGCATGCTATATCTGGTAGAAGCGTAGCAGGGCGGGGAACGGACATGGGCTGCGAGATGGATGTGCCGAGTGATTTTGGTGATTGTCGCCATACACAAATTCTGCACTTTCAGACCTCCAGACCTTTGGGCCTTTGGTTGGCGTTTATACAGGCGAAGCTGTCATTAAAGACGGCAACGCCTGTTTTTTATTTCGTTCAAATAAGGAGGATTGCCTATAAGAGAAATTGAAATTTATTCAGCCGTTCTCAATATGATTTCATCCATTACATTCGCTCACCTCCAGTTATTCTGTTCAGGAAATTTCTACCATCAATCACATTCAAATCCGGAGGAATAAAACATGAAATCGAAAGGTTTGACCGGCGAAATGATCGCCGAAATTTTTGGCACATTTATTCTGATTCTCCTTGGTGACGGCGTTGTTGCCAACGTCGGTCTGGCGCCCCGTCTTGCCCCTGCGGGTTATGACTGGGTGACCATTGCCCTGGGCTGGGGTTTTGCCGTGGTGATTGCGGTTTACGTAGTTGGCGGCGTCACCGGCGCTCACATCAACCCGGCTGTGACGATTGCCATGGCTGTCAAACGAGATTTCCCGTGGGGGAAAGTCTTGCCCTATATCATCGCTCAGCTCATCGGCGCTTTTCTGGGCGCTTTTGCAGTCTATCTCATCTACTTTGACGGCCTGAAAGCCGCTGGCATGCCCAATGTCTGGTGCACCGGCCCCGGTTCAGTTTTCGGTCAGACATTCTGGGGGGGCGGCGCTGCCGATGCTGTGGGCTCTTATAGCATGGTCTCGGCAGGCTTTGCCGAGTTCTTTGGCACCATGGTGCTGTTGTGGGGCGTGCTGGCCATGTTCGATGAGCGCAATGTCGGGCTCTCCGGCAATTGGGGCTTCTTCATGGTTGGCATGACCGTGCTTGCTATCGGCCTTTCTTTGGGCGGCCCCAGTGGATACGCCATCAATCCCGCCCGTGACCTGGGCCCCCGCATCTTCGGTTTGCTGGTTGGCACCAAGGGGTTGTTTAATGGTCTCTACTGGTTGATTGTGCCGGTGATTATTCCGGCCATATCCGGAGCCGTTGGCGTGTTTGTATATGATTGGCTGGTTGTGCCTTTCTTGCCAGCCAAAGAGGCTTAGCTCTCATTCTGTAACCCTCGTCAGCAATCATGACCGCCTGCATCCTGCTGTGACGGGATGCAGGTGGTCTTCTTACCACTACTAATGTCGACAGCATTGTCTGTGGACGTCATTGCCTTAACAGGAGATGTGTTATGAAAAAATTGATTAACAAACCAGAAGATGTCGTCCGTGAAGAATTGGAGGGCATTGCTCTGGCCCATCCGGATCTGGTAAAAGTTAGTTACGATCCCTATTACATCGTTCGGGCCGACGCCCCCGTAAAGGGCAAGGTCGGTCTGGTTTCCGGCGGCGGCAGTGGCCATGAGCCGCTGCATGGCGGCTATGTGGGCATGGGCATGCTCGATGCGGCTTGCCCCGGCGAGGTCTTCACCTCTCCCACGCCCGATCAGATGCTGGAAGCCACCAAGGCTGTGAATGGCGGCGCCGGCGTGCTGCATATCGTCAAAAATTACACCGGCGACGTCATGAACTTCGAGATGGCGGCGGAAATGGCCCAGATGGAGGGTATCGAAGTGACCAGCGTGGTCACCAATGATGATGTGGCCGTGCAGGATAGCCTTTACACTGCGGGCCGTCGCGGTGTGGGCATCACCGTCTTTGTCGAAAAGATCGCTGGCGCAGCCGCTGAAGAAGGCCGTTCTCTGGCCGAAGTGACAGCCGTCGCCAAGAAGGTCAACGACTGGGGACGCAGTATGGGCATGGCCCTTACGTCCTGCGTCGTACCTCAGGCGGGCAAGCCCACCTTTGATCTGGGCGAAGATGAGATGGAAATCGGCATTGGCATTCATGGCGAGCCTGGCCGCAAGCGCATGAAGATCGCACCTGCGGATGAGATCGTCGAGATGCTGGCAGAGCCCATCATCCACGATTTGCCTTACAAAGAAGGTGACCAGGTCATTGCCATGGTTAACGGCATGGGCGGCACGCCCCTCATCGAACTCTACATCGCTTACCGCAAGCTGCATCACATCCTGGCAGGTCACGGCATCACCGTCGTCCGCAATCTGGTGGGCAATTACATCACGTCTCTGGAGATGGCGGGCATGTCCATCACCCTGATGAAAGCGGATGATGAGCTCATCAAGCTGTGGGATGCGCCTGTGAAGACAGCCGCTCTGCGCTGGGGCGTATAGCGAAAGGCGCGCCTTTTTTGGCATCCCATCATCGACAAAGAGGTGACCCCGTGATAAGCAAAAAGGAAATCCTGGCCTGGCTGCACCGCTATCGCGAAGTTTTGGCCGAGAACAAGGAATACCTCACCGGTCTGGATGCGGCCATTGGCGATGCTGATCATGGCATCAACATGGATCGCGGTTTCGGTGCGGTGGAGAAAAAGCTGGATGGCGTGGCGGACAAGGATATCGGAACGATTCTGAAAACGGTCGGCATGACGCTGGTCACTACCGTTGGCGGCGCTGGCGGCCCGTTGTATGGCACGTTTTTCCTGAAAGCCGGCATGACGCTTAGCGGCAAGAATGAACTTACGGCTGAAGATATGGTGGCCGCTCTGAATTCAGCCATCGAAGGCGTCAAGATGCGCGGCAAAGCCACCACGGGCGAGAAAACCATGCTCGACGCCCTGGTTCCGGCGTTGGAGGCCATGCAGAAAAGCGTTGCCGATGGCGGAGATATTCATGCTGCATTGGTAGCCGCTACGACAGCAGCTGAAGAGGGTATGAAAGCGACTATTCCCATGCTGGCGACCAAAGGTCGGGCCAGTTATCTGGGCGAGCGTAGCATCGGGCATCAGGACCCTGGCGCAACTTCCTCTTATCTGATGCTGAAAACTGCCGCCGAGACCATTGGCGTCTCCTGATCTTCACATCCTGACTACTTTTGCCAGAAACACCTTGGCGTAAATGAAACAACAAACGTGACTATACACGCACTCCCCTCATAGCGAGGCCCAAAAACCACGAAGACGCGACGGCGCGAAGCAGAAATTATAAAGTTTTCTTCGTGTCGTCGTGAATCTTCGAGCCTTCGTGGCGGAATATTTGCAGGATACTTGTATAGTTACCAACAAATTTTAGCTCAAACCTACTCACAAAGGAGTCAGTATCATGAGTAAATATGTTGGTGCAGTAGATCAAGGCACTACCAGCACACGCTTTATGGTCTTTGATCATGAAGGCAACGTGATTGCTATCCATCAGATGGAGCATGAGCAGATCTATCCCAAGCCGGGCTGGGTCGAGCATGATCCCATGGAAGTCTGGGCTCGTACGCAGGACGTGATGAGCGAGGCCTTGAAGAAAGCCGGACTCACGCCCGAGAATCTGGCGGCCATCGGCGTGACCAATCAGCGCGAGACCACCGTGGTGTGGGACAAGAACACGGGCAAGCCCTACTACAACGCCATCGTGTGGCAGGACACCCGCACCGACAAGATCTGCAACGAGCTGGCCGCGGACGGCGGACAGGATCGTTTTCGTGAGAAGGTCGGTCTGCCTCTGGCCACTTATTTCTCCGGCCCCAAGATCAAGTGGATTTTGGACAATGTGGAGGGCGTACGCGCCGCGGCCGAGCGGGGCGATGCGCTGTTCGGCAACATGGACACCTGGGTCATCTGGAATCTGACCGGCGGCCCCAACGGCGGCGCTCATGTCACCGATGTGACCAACGCCAGCCGCACCATGCTCATGAACCTGAAGACCCTGGATTGGGACGAGGACATGATGAAGGCTCTGGACGTTCCTCGTTCCATGCTGCCCGAAATCCGCCCCTCCAGCGATCCGGCCATCTACGGCACCTGGAATGGCGTGCCGGTCAGTGGCGATCTGGGCGACCAGCAGGCGGCCACGGTGGGCCAGGCCTGCTTCGAGCCGGGCGAGGCCAAGAACACCTATGGCACCGGCTGCTTCATGATCATGAACACCGGCGCCGAAATCGTGCCCAGCAAGAGCGGCCTGCTCACCACTCTGTGCTACAAGTTCGGCGATGCGCCCGCAGTCTACGCTCTGGAAGGCTCCATTGCCATCACCGGCGCGCTGGTGCAGTGGCTGCGTGACAACCTCAAGTTCTTCGATTTCTCTCACCACATCGAGGACTATGCCAAGGCTGTGCCCGATAGCGGCGGCATTTACATCGTGCCCGCTTTCTCCGGCCTCTTCGCCCCCTACTGGCAATCGGACGCCCGCGGCGTCATCGTGGGCCTGACCCGCTTTATCACCAAGAACCACATCTCCCGCGCCGCCCTGGAAGCGACCGCTTACCAGACTCGCGAGGTGTTGGAGGCCATGGAGAAGGACTCTGGCGTCAGCCTGAAAGCCCTCAAGGTGGACGGCGGCATGGTCTACAATGACTTGCTGATGCAGTTCCAGTCCGACATCCTGAACGTGCCTGTGGTGCGGCCCGTGGTCGCTGAAACCACGGCCCTGGGTGCCGCCTATGCCGCGGGCCTGGCTGTCGGCTACTGGGATAACCTGGATGATCTGCGGGCCAACTGGCAGATGGCCAAGACCTGGGAGCCGCAGATGGACGAGGCGACCCGGGCCAAGCTCTACAAAGGTTGGCTCAAGGCCGTGCAGCGCAGCATGCATTGGCTGGACGAATAAGAAGCGTCTCCACTCTCAAAACGGGCCCCGGACAAAACACCCGGGGCTCGTTCATCCCTTTGCGTTCTTTTCATCCTGTGGAGGCTATTGTATGAATAGCAATTATCACGTTGTCATCATTGGGGGCGGTTCGACTGGCGCGGCGATTGTACATGATCTGGTCTTACGTGGATTAAAGGTGACCCTGGTGGAACGGGGAGAGCTCACCAGCGGCACCGCGGGGCGTCATCATGGCCTTCTCCATAGCGGCGGCCGCTACGCGGTAAAAGACCAGGAATCAGCAAAAGAATGTATTGAAGAAAACCTCATTCTTCGGAAAATAGCGCCCGGCTCTTTTGAGGAAAACGATGGTCTTTTTGTTGCCATTACAGATGAGGATGTGGCGTATAAAGACACATTCCTGCAGGGATGCGCCGAATGCGGCATCCCCACCAGGGAGCTTACTGCAAAAGAGGCGTTGCTGCTAGAACCCAATCTAAATCCAAAAACAAAATTGGCGATTCAGGTTCCGGACGCCACCATGGATTGTTGGCGTCTGCCCATGCGTTTCTTCGCGACCGCCAAACAAAATGGCGCGGATATTCGTCCTTACACCGAAGTGATTGGCCTGTTGAAGCAAAACAGCACGGTGACCGGCGTTCATGTCCGATCGCATGTGACGGGAAAAGAATATGACATCAAAGCCGATCTGGTGGTCAATGCCACAGGCGCCTGGGCCGAGAAGTTGAGTGAGATGGCAGACGCCCGCGTACCGGTGCGGCCCACGCCGGGCGTGCTGGTGGCTGTTTATGGCCGTTGGAACAACATGGTGCTCAATCGGCTCAATCGGCCTTCTGATGGCGATATCATCGTTCCCCAACGCGAACTCTCCGTGATTGGCACCTCTTCCTGGTTTGCCCCGGATCCTGATCGGCTGGGATTGCCCATGGAGCATGTTGAACGCATGTATGAACGCGGCTCCCAGCTCGTGCCTGGCGTGAAATATGCCAGGATGCGGGCTGCCTGGAGCGCTGCGCGACCTTTGTTGGGGGAAGCCAGCCCCACGGTCGGCGGCCGCGATCTTCCTCGCACCTTCAAGTGCTTCGATCACAAAGAGCGGGATGGCATCGAAGGCTTGGTGACCATCACCGGCGGCAAAGGCACGACCATGCGGGCCATGGCCGAAACCACGTCTGACGTTGTTTGCGACAAGCTGGGCGTCGATGCAGTCTGTCGCACCCGGGAAGTCGTCTTGCTGCCGTATTGGGCTTATTATCAATAATGGCGCAGGCCCGAGCTTTCCAGTCACACGACATGTTCATCAAACTTTTGGAGATGAATTATGAGCGATGAAGTCATTGGCAGACCGGACCCCAAGACGCCGGTCAGCGTGAAGATACTTCGTTATAAACCGGGGGCAATTGATCCGCCCCGCTACGATACATTTCAGGTCGATGCAGACCCCTTGATGACCGTGCTGGATGCGTTGGAGGAAATCCGCGCCACTCAAGATTCGACATTGGCCTATCGGCACTCCTGTCATCATGCTTCGTGCGGCACCTGCGCCATGAAGGTGAATGGCAAAGAGGTGTTATCCTGCGTTACCAATGTGCTGGAGCAGGGAACCGATGTGATTGTCGTCGAACCGTTGGGAACCATGCCGCTGGTGACCGATCTTGTGGTGGATATGGGCGATTTCGCCCGGCGCTATGAGCCTGCGGGGCTATCTTTTATCCGTGAAAGCGAATATCTCACCGAGGCTCAAACGCCCGAAGGCGTCGATCATCACACCCGATTCGAGAGTTGCATCGAGTGCGGCATCTGTCTTTCCGCCTGTCCTGTGGCCAACACCAACGCTTCCTTCATCGGCCCGGCCGGGCTGGCTGCTTACTATCGGGCGATGGTGAAAGGCGATGGCGAGGCGACGGACATCCTGGCGGCGGTCGATACGGACTGCGGCGTGTGGGGCTGTCATGGCGCCATGGAATGCACCGAGGCCTGTCCATCGCAGGTGGAGCCAGGCGATTTGATCATGTACTTGCGTCGCGAGGTCGTCAAGTCGAAACTGCCATGGAATCATTAGACATCATAGGAAACAATCTGCGGCGAGACAAGCTATCAACCTTTCGCCCAATCACGTCCGAATCAATGATCAATGAGTAATGATTAAAGTGAAAACTACGGTGATTTAGCCTTTAATCATTGTTCATTAGTCATTGAGTTTTATCGGCAGCAGTATGACGCCAGGCGTGAGAAACAGCTTTCTTATTTCCGACGACGTCTATTGATCGATCCACAAATCAGCCATATTTTGCGAGGAAATACTATCATGACTCCTGTACCCATACAGCAAGCATCCCGCCAGCGCAAGGCCCTTCGGGCCTGGTTTGATCCGCGAGGGCGCGGCCTGGGATTCATCGCCTTTGCATTGCAGCGCATCACGGGCCTGGGCCTGGTGTTCTATCTTTTGTTGCACATGCTGATCCTGACCACCCTGTTGCGGGGAGAAGCCGCCTGGAATCAGTTTGTCGCGATCGCCAAATCTCCGGTTATGCTCCTGTT
>WGCR01000076.1 GCA_015493675.1 Anaerolineae bacterium | reverse complement strand
TCGCCCAGACGGGGGATGGTAAGGAGGAGAAGCAGCAGCGCGATGGCTGTGAATTGCAGGACGGGGGCTGTCCAGTCGGAAGTGGGGAGGGGGGCGAAAAGGGCCATGCCTGCCAGCCACAGCAGCAGCCACACCCAGGCCAATTGCGCAGCGGGGCCGATGTGCTGGTTCAGAAGGAGGGCGGGCAGGACGAGAAGAAAGAAGATGACGGGGCGAAGGGAGAGTCGGGAGAAGAGGTGAGAGGGAGAGAGCGCGATGAGGAGCAATGCCAGAGGCAAGACGGCCAGCAGCCACAGCAGGAGACCGCCGGGCCAGGCGGCGCTGAGACTGAATCCGAAGACGCCAAAGGCGGCGATGGCGAGCATCAGGTGTAGGGCGCTCAGAGCAGCGTTCTGCTGGCGGGAATCGGGCCGCGTTGTATCCAGATCGCCCCTGTCTGGTTGAGGGTGCGTGAGGCCAAGCCCCATGCCCAGCACAATCCAGAAGAGCAGATCGGGGATGTGGGTGGGGAAGCTGACCAGCAGCAGAGCGCCGCGGCCGATAATGATGGCGGCCAGCCAGGGAGCCAGGGGGTGACGGCTGCGGGCCAGTCGCCACAGGGTGACGACGCCCACTGCCAGCCATCCCAGCAGCCACGGCGCCCCGCCCGTCGCCAGCAAATCCAGGGGCAGGTTATGGGCTCGATCGGGAATGCGGAAGATGAAGTCGGGTTCGAAGTGGCCCAGGGTAGGGGACAGGTAAGGCGCGAGGCGCAGGGCCAGGGTGTCGAAGCCCAGACCCAGCAGCAGCGCCCGCGGCTGGCTGCGCAGCAGATCCGCTACGGCTTGCCAGATGAGCAGCCGTTGCTGAATGGTGCCGCCATGTTGCAGCCTGGGCCACAGTACAACCAAAGCCGCGACGCCGCCCGCAAGTGCGGCCAGGCCCGCGGGCAGCAGCCATTTGCTGCCGAAAGCGCAGCTCGGGCCAGCTTGATGGGAGGAGCGCAGCGATGACGCGTTTTGTCTGGCCCGGCGGCGTTGCTGAATCCCCCAAAAAATGAGGAGCGTCGCAGCCGCGACCAATGTCCCCAGATAGGCGCTGCGGCTGAAGGTGAGGATGAGCAGCCCTGCGATCAGCAGTCCGAAGATTTCAAGGATGCGCCGACTCGCGGAGCGGGCGGACGGGCGCATAATGCGTCGGGCGCCGGTGAGCAGAAGGATGATGAGCAGGTAATCGCCCAGGTAGAGGGGGTTGCCCAGGGTGGAGGAGGCTCTTTCTCCCAATGGAAAGCTGACGCCGAACCCTCGCACCGGGTCCAGATCCAGTATCTGGATATAGCCATAGAGCAGAGGAGCGACCGCTCCCAGCAGGGCGGCGTCCACCAGCAGCCATTGTCGGCCCGAGCGGGCCATGTCCCAGGCGACGCCGAGGAAGATCAATCCCGCCAGCAGCGCCAGCAGTCCGTACCCTCGATCATGATTGCCCCACAAGCTGACGACAGGATTGAGGGATGCCAGGGTGATGACTACGGCCCATGCCGCTAACAGGGCCAGCAGTATCGCCAAGGGATGATGCGTGATGCGTGGTGTGCGCTGCGCTATTTCCCGCCAGCTTCGCCAGAGGATATCGATGAGGGCGATGGCGGCCAGAGCGATGATGACGGTGGCTTTGTCCGGCTCGAAGCTGACGCTGCTCTGGATGTTGAAGAGGGCGGGCGCGGCGGCCAGCGCTAACAGCAGGGCCATCCGGGCCGGCGTCAGGGCGCTGATGGGGCTCTGTTGGATTTTGGGGGGTGGCGTGCGGCGTTTGCGGCGGGACATGAGCGTTGGCAGTCGTTCAGGAAAGGGATGTTGGCATTATACCTGTCCGGCGGCCCACCTGACAATGATGTCCTTCGCGTCAGATGTCAACCCATCAAAAACGCCCGACCAGGGATGATCGGGCGTTGGGAATTCGGTGGGAAAGATGGATCAGGCGGTGACCTTTTCTTGCTCTTTCTCCCTGGCGGTATTTTCTTTGGCCAGCTTCAGCGCTTCTTTCAGCGGCATGGTAAAGCCGCATTCGGTGTTGGCGCACTTGGCGGTGGTTTTGTTGGCCCTGGTCAGCACGCTGCCGCATTGGGGGCAACGCACGTTGATGGGGGCGTTCCAGGTGACGAAATCGCATTTGGGCCAGTTTTCGCAGCCGTAGAAGATTCTGCCCTTGCGGCTGCGTTTCTTGAGAATGCGCCCGCCATCTTTCGGGCACTTGACGCCGGTGTCATCGACGATGGGGCGGGTGTATTTGCATTCGGGATAATTGGAGCAGCCGATGAAGCGTCCGTAGCGGCCCTCGCGGATGATGAGATCGCCGCCGCATTCGGGGCATTGCTCGCCGATTTTTTCCGGCTCGATGTGTTGGCGCTGCATATTTTCACCGGCGGCTTCTACAGCCTGTTCGAAGGCGCCGTAGAATTTTTTCAACACTTCCACCCGGTCTTCTTCGCCGCGGGCGATGCGGTCCAGCTCTTCTTCCATCTTCGCAGTGAAATCGACGTTGATGTAGTTGCCGAAATGTTGCACCAGCAGATCGTTGACGGTCATGCCCAGTTCGGTGGGATGGAAGAATTTGCCCTTTTTCTCCACGTACTTGCGATCCTGAATGGTGGAGAGGATGGCGGCGTAGGTGGAAGGTCGCCCGATGCCGTACTGCTCCAGGGCCTTGACCAGCGAGGCTTCGGTGTAACGGGGCGGGGGCTGGGTGAAGTGCTGTTCGGGGAGCAGTTTGAGCAAATCCAGCAGCTCGTCTACGCTCAGCGGGGGAATTTCCTTGTTTTCCAGCTTTTCTTCTTCCTTGCGCTTCTCCTCCACCGACTTGGAGGGCTCGTAGATTTTGAGGAAGCCGGGGAAACGCAGGGAAGATCCGGTGGCCCGGAAGTGATAAGGCTTCTTGCCGCCCGCAGGTCCGGCCATCACGTCCACTGTCAGGGTGTCGTAGATGGCGGGGGCCATCTGGCTGGCCACAAAGCGCTGCCAGATGAGCTTGTAGAGCTTGTACTGCTCTTCTTTCAGGTATTTTCGGATGCTTTCCGGGGTGCGGTAGACTGAGGTGGGGCGGATGGCCTCGTGGGCTTCCTGGGCGGAGCGGGCTTTGGTTTTGTAGAGGGGGGGGCGTTTGGGCAGATATTTTTCGCCGTAGCGGTCGCTGATGAACCCGCGGGCCTGGGCCTGGGCCTCTTTGGCCACGTTGGTGCTATCGGTGCGCATGTAGGTGATGAGACCCACCGCGCCCTCGCTGCCCAGCTTGACGCCCTCGTACAATGATTGAGCGGTGCGCATGGTGCGGCGGGCGTTGAAGTTCAGCTTGCGCGATGCCTCCATCTGCATGGTGCTGGTGGTGAATGGGGCGTAGGGCCGTCGCTGCCGCGTGCCTCGCTTGACATTGGTCACCTGCCATTCCGCCTGTTCCAGCTCGCCCACGATGCGTTTGGCCTCTTCGCCCGTGCGGATTTTGAAGGTCTTACCGTTGATGTGATGCAGCTTGGCCAGGAAATGTCGCTTTTCCGGCTCGCGCTTGGCCAGATCCGCCACAATCGACCAGTATTCTTCGGGCGTGAAGGCTTGAATCTCTCGTTCCCGGTCCACCACCAGGCGCAGGGCCACCGATTGCACCCGGCCCGCGGAGAGTCCGCGGCGCACGTTGCGCCACAGCAGCGGGCTGATTTTGTAGCCTACCAGGCGGTCGAGGATGCGGCGGGTCTGCTGGGCATCCACCAGTTGCATATCTACATTTCGGGCGTGGGAGAAGGCGTCGCTGACTGCGCTCTTGGTGATCTCATGGAAGACGACGCGCTTCGATCGGGCATCTTCCAGGCCCGTGGCTTCTTTCACATGCCAGGCGATGGCCTCGCCCTCGCGATCGGGGTCAGTGGCCAGATAAATCTCTTCGGCGCTGTCAACCGCTTCTTTTAGCTCCCTGACCAGTTTCTTTTTATCGCGCGGCACATAGTAGATGGGCTCGAAATCGTGATCGACATCCACCGAGAGTTTGGATTTGTAGAGGTCGCGCACATGCCCCACCGACGCCTTGACCGTGTAGCCCCGGCCCAGGAAGCGTCCCACGGTGCGGGCCTTGGCTGGCGATTCCACGATGACCAGCTTGCCCTTGCGCTCGCCCGGCGTTTTGGGCTTGCGGCTGCGGGAGGCGCTGCGGGTGGATTTTTTGGCGGTTGGTTTCTTTTTTGTCGTCTTCTTTTTTTGTTTTTTCACCACGGCGGGCTTTTCGATGCCCTCGTGCGCCGGGGTGTAGCCCATGCGGAACATATTCGTGCCGCACACCGGGCATTTGCCGCGGGCGCCGGGCGTCCCCGAATCGGTGTAAACGGGAGTCGGATCGACCATCTCCCGTTTGGTTTTGCATTTAACGCAGTAAGCTTCCATGTAGATTCCAGTGTTCAGTGGGAAAGTGTTCAGTAGTCGGATCAATCGACTTTGTA
>WGCR01000075.1 GCA_015493675.1 Anaerolineae bacterium | reverse complement strand
GTGTATAAGAGACAGCATGCCGGTCATCCGTCCGTGGGCGGGGAGATAACGCAGATCGATTACGATTACATCGGGCTGCCATTCCTTCACCCGGCGGTAGGCGATGGAGCCATCCATGGCTTCGTGCTCCACTTCCCAGCCTAACGCGCGCAGCTCATCTGCGTAGGCTTCGATTTCGCTGTCATCCCAGTGAACTAAGAACAGTTTAGGCATTGTAACTCCTTTATCATCAGTGAATGGGGCTGTTGTTTGCCCGGCTTTCCGGTGTGGCTACAAACCATACAAATCGCTGTATTTGTTCCGCAAATAGGACATCAGAGGTTTGTAGCTTAGGGGTTCGCCGGTGATGACCTGCACCAGGTCGTGCGCCCGATAGCGTTGACCGTGCTGGTAGATGTGCTCCCGAAGCCAGTTCAGCAGGGGCTCGAAATTCCCGGCAGCAAAGTGCACATCCAGATCGGGGATTTCTTTGCGGGCCTGGGCGAAGAACTGGGCGCCGTAGAGGTTGCCCAGGGCGTAAGTGGGGAAGTAGCCGATGGCGCCAAAGGACCAGTGGATGTCCTGCAAAACGCCCAGGCTGTCATCGGGCACATCCAGGCCCAGATATTCCTTGAACAGCGCGTTCCACGCGGCGGGAATCTCCTCCACCGGCAGTCCTTCGTTGATGATGGCCTGCTCGATCTCGAAGCGCAGCATGATGTGCAGGTTGTAGGTCACCTCATCCGCTTCCACGCGAATGTAGCCGGGCTTCACCGCGTTGACCGCAAAATGGAAGTCTTCCATGCTCACATCAGCCAGGGTTTGGGGGAATAGCTGACGGGTGATGGGGTAGAAGTGCTGCCAGAAGGCCCGGCTGCGCCCGACCAGATTCTCCCATGTGCGAGATTGCGATTCGTGGATGCCCAGAGAGACAGCGTCGCCCCGGGGCAGGCCAAAGAACTCGTCGGGCAGATTCTGCTCGTAGAGCGCGTGGCCCGTCTCGTGCAGGACGCTGAAGAAGGAATCGCCGAAGTTGCGGGGATCGAAACGGGTGGTGATGCGCTGATCGCCCGGGCCGAAATTGGTGCTGAAGGGATGCGTGCTTACATCCAGCCGCGCCGACGCGTAATCCAGACCATAGGCCGCCGATGCCATCTCGCCCAGGATGCGCTGGCGATCTACGGGGTAATGCCGGTCTTCGACAATGCTGGCGTCAGGCTGGCGGGGAGCATTCACGATCGCTTGCAGAAAGGGAACAAGCTCCTCCCGCAAACCTGCGAAAAGCTGCTTCACGTTTTCTGTCTTCTCGCCCGGCTCGAATTCGTCCAGCAGGGCGTCGTAAGGCTTGTCGTCATAGCCGAAATAATCCGCTTTTTGTTTGGTCAGCTCGATGAGCTCGCCCAACTTGGGGGCATATTCACTTCCTGGTCCCAGCCCAGCACGGCGCTGGTCGAACCGATGAGGGCGATCTCTTTGGACCGTTGGAGCAAGTCCTGATAAGCTTGTTCGGGCGTCATAATAACCTCAGAAATTGAAAGTGTTTTGGCTCTATTGGATTTCAGGGGCTGTTTCTCCACCTTCCAGAGGTGCGGAGCCCCCACAGAATCCGGCTGAGTCAGTGTTTTTTACGCGCAAAAACGCGGCGCCTGTTACGATATTTGGCTTATATTGTAACATGCACCGCGCTTTTAGGTTGAAATCAGGGTCGGCATTTGAGCCGTGTCAGGTTTATGCTCCCCCCAGATAAACTTCCTTGACCTGAGGATCGTTGGCCAGTTCTTTGGCGTCGCCCGCCAGTGCGATGACGCCGGTCTCCAGCACATAGCCGCGATTTGCCACATCCAGCGCCAGCAGTGCGTTTTGCTCCACCAGCAGAATGGTCATGCCCTGTTCGTTGAGTTCGCGGATGGTGTCGAAAATCAGATCCACCAGCACCGGGGCCAGCCCCATGGAGGGTTCATCCAGCAGCAGGATGCGGGGATTGCTCATCAGCGCCCGGCCCATGGCCAGCATCTGCTGCTCGCCGCCGCTGAGCGTGCCCGCCACCTGGCTGCGCCGCTCCTTCAAACGGGGGAAGAGCTCGAACACTCGATCCAAATCCTGTTGAATGCCACCTTTGTCCTTGCGGGTGAATGCGCCCATCTCCAGGTTTTCCATCACGGTCAGCCGGGCGAAAACGCGGCGTCCTTCGGGCACATGAATGACGCCCATTTTGACGATTTCATGGGCGGCGTGCTTGGTCAACACCTCATCATTCAGATACACTTTGCCTTGGCGCGGGTACAGCAGTCCGCTGATGGTTTTCAGGGTGGTGGATTTTCCGGCGCCGTTAGCGCCAATGAGGGTGACGATTTCGCCCTCGTCCACCGTGATGGAGATGCCTTTGAGAGCATGGATGTTGCCGTAATATGTGTGGATATTGTCTAGTTTGAGAAGTGTCATCCTGTACCCCCTTACGCTGCTGCCTGCGTTTCGTGCTGAGTGGCTGCGCCGCGACCCAGATAAGCTTCGATGACTCTGGGATTGGCGCGAACATCGTCCGGTGCGCCTTCGGCGATTTTTTCGCCATAGTCCAGCACGGTGATGATATCGGAAATGCTCATGACTACCCGCATGTCATGCTCGATGAGCAGCACCGTAATGCCCAGCTCTTTGCGCAGATTATCGATGAACTCGGTCATTTCCTCGGTCTCGCTGGGATTCATGCCTGCGGTGGGCTCGTCCAGGAGGAGCAGTTTGGGCTCACTGGCCAGCGCCCGGGCGATTTCCAGGCGACGTTGCTGCCCGTAGGGCAGATTGGTGGCCAACTCATATTCGTAGCCCTTCAATCCGACAAACGCCAGCAGCTCCATCGCCATCTCGCGGGTCTTGCGTTCTTCGCTGCGGGTGTGGGGCGTGTTCAGCACGGCGCCCAGCCAGCCTGCGCTCATGCGGGGATGATGCCCCACCATCACGTTTTCCAGCGCTGTCAGATTTTGAAACAGGCGAATGTTCTGATAGGTGCGGGAGATGCCTTTTTTGACAATAGTATCGGGCCGTAATCCCACAATCGACTCGCCGTCCAGGATAATGTCGCCCTCGGTGACCTTGTAGAAGCCGGTGATGCAGTTGAAGAAGGTGGTCTTGCCGGCGCCGTTGGGGCCAATGACGCTGTAAATCGACTTCTGCGGCACCTGGATGCTGAGGTCCTTGACCGCTGTCAGGCCGCCGAATTGTTTGGTGACATGCACCGTTTCCAGAATGAATTTCGATTTCGTCTCTGTCGTCATGATCTCCTCCTTAGATGGTCTCCCGGGCGGGCGCTTCTGGCTCAATTTCGGGGGCAAATGGCTCCTTTTCGCTCAACTCCCTGGCATGGGTCTTTTCGGGCACGAAGCCTTCGGGCTTGACCAGCATCATCGCCACCAGCAGCGCGCCGTAGAACAACATACGGAAGTCGGCAAACTCGCGCAGCAGTTCGGGCAGGCCTACCAGAATCAAGGCGCCGACCACGACGCCAGGCAGGCTGCCGATGCCGCCCACGATGATCAGCGAGAGCACGTTGATGGAAACGATGAGATTGAAGCTCTGGGGAAAGATGGATCCCAGTTTGGCCGCAAAGATCGCACCCGCCAATCCGGCGAAAGCAGCGCCCGTGGCAAAGGCCATCAGTTTGGTGCTGACCAGATGGATGCCCATGGCTTCGGCCACATCTTCATCCTCTCGCATGGCTTTCCAGGCCCGACCGACGCGGGCGTCGCGTAGCCTCCAGGCCACATAGCCCACGAGCAGAATGCCTGCCAGCACAATGTAATACATCTGTTGCGGCCCCTTGAAGACAAAGCCGCCGATATGCGGTTTGGGAATTTGCAAAATGCCCTGAGCGCCGCCGATGAAGGGCTTCAACCAGTCGGAAAGCACCAGCACGCGGATGATCTCGCCAAAGCCCAGGGTGACGATGGCCAGATAATCGCCGCGCATCTTGAGCACCGGAATGCCCAGTAGCACGCCCGCGAACATCGCCAGAAAAACCGCTATGGGCAACGCCATCCAGAAACTCCATCCCACCGTGGCCAGCTTGCCGGTGGTGGTGAGCACGCCGACGGTGTAAGCGCCGATGGCGAAGAAGGCCACATACCCCAGGTCCAGCAGGCCCGCAAAGCCGACCACGATATTCAGACCCAGGCCCATGATGATGTAAATGCCGACGGTGGTCAAAATCTCGCTGGGGTAGGAGCCCAGGAATTTGGGCAGCGCCAGCAGGATGATGAGTCCCAGCGCCCAGGCCGTCAGACTAACAGTCATGCGCTGTTTGGCGGGCATCTTCGCGACTTTGGCCGCGGGCCGGAATTTGCCAGAGCCGCGCCACAGACTGTAAGCCGCGCCCAAAATCAGGAAAAGAATGGCGCCGCCCCAGGACAGGCCTTTCTGGGCGTAGATGAACTTGCCGATGGGCTTGTACCAGTCCTTGCTGCCAAAGGTGATGGTCATCAGCTCTTGCATGATGCCCATGAGCAGCACGATGCTGAGTCCGACCAACAGCGCATTGCTCCATTTATGGGGCGTCAATGCAAACAGGCCGCCGAAAAGACCGACGATGGCGCTGATGATGAGATTGGCCGCAATGGCCCCCAGCATCGTCTCTTGCCCCAGATGCAAGATCTTCAGCAGATCGGGCGAGACGTTCAGGAAGACCGCCCGCATGTTGATATTCGCCCCCAAAAACAGCAGGGCCGCCACAAAAATGCCGCCCACCAGGCCTACCAGGGCGCTGGAGAGTATGGCAAAGCCGGTGGATTTGATCTGTCGGGCCTTGTCGGCTGCAAAATAGCCCAATAGAAAAACCGGCGAAAACAGGGCGATTTGCCCCAGCGTTACAGTCTCTGAAATGATGTACCGGTCATTGAATGCCTCAACCATGCCAACCAGGATGACATAGATGGCCACAATACCGGCAATGGCGCCGAATTTCAGAATTTCTGACCAGGAAAATTTAAGTTCTTTATCCATGCCATTGCCTCCTTATGCCTTCTTCTCTGAGAGCCGTTCGCCCATGATGCCGGAGGGCCGGAAGATGAGCACCAGCACCAATAGCGTGAAAGCGATGGCGTCTTTGAGTTGGTAGGGGGATGGAATGCCCAGGCCGTCCAGAATCAGGCTGGGACCCAGCGATTCGACGATGCCCAGGAAGAGACCGCCCAACATAGCTCCGGGCACGTTGCCGATGCCGCCCAGCACCGCAGCGGTAAAGGCCTTGATGCCGGGGATGAAGCCCATGAACGCGTTTACCTGTTTGAATAGCAGCGCGTAGAGGATGCCCGCCACGCCAGCCATGGAGCCGCCCAGCGCAAAGGTGTTGACGATGACGCGATCCACATCGATGCCCATCAGCGCTGCGGCCTCTTTATCCTCGGCCACCGCTCGCATGGCCTTGCCCGCCTTCGTCTTCTGCACATACCAATAAAGGAAGATCATCATCAGTGCAGCCACGACAATCACCAACGCCTGCACGGTGAGAATGGGCCATTCCCGGCCAAACATGTTCAGTTTGCCATCCAATGCTGGAAAATCAGGATAGGTCTTGATACCTGAGCCGTAGATGCCGCGATAGGTGTATTGCAGGAAGAAAGAAGCGCCGATAGCTGTAATCAGCGGCACCAGCCGAGGCGCTCCTCGCAGCGGGCGGTAGGCGATGCGTTCCAGCACCACCGCCACCAGAACGGAAACCGTCATGGCGACAGCCATCAGAATGAGCAGCGACAGCACCCAATGGCGTTCGATGAAACCGGAATTTTCCAGGGCGATGGCCACAAAATAAGCCGTGAACACGCCGCCGGTGAATACTTCGCCATGGGCGAAATTAATCATAAACAGGATGCCGTAAACCAACGTATATCCCAATGCAATAAGTGCATAGACGCTTCCTTGCGCCAGACCAAAAATGGTGAAGTCCAGCCAGACGCTGGCATCATATTTCCCCGATGAAAGCGTTACAAAAGACCCGTAAATCACCGCAGCTAACAGCCCAAACCCTATCAACCACATGACGATGTCTGTGGTATCGTGCCTACGCATAAATCTATGAAACATAGCACGTCCTCCATCACAAGCGAATGGGATGGGGCAGGAACTCCCGCGACCCATCCCTTTTCGGCGATTGAATCGTCAAAGACGACAAGACGCCCGGAGCGCCTCAATACGCCCCGGACGTCTGACTCTCGATGGTGTTACTTGTTCAACCATCCCTGGGTCTCAGACCAGACGGGCACGTAGTCCAGCTTGCCGTCCACATCCTGGATCTGGTTGATGACGATCTGGGGATCGGCGCAGTCGCCGTTCTCGTCACAGGTGATGGCGCCGGTGATGCCCTTCATGCCCTTGGTGGCGAACAGGGCGTCGCGCAGGGCCTGGCGACCGATGTACAGGTTGCCGTCCTTGTCCTTCACCGCCACCTTGGCGATGGCGTTCAGCAGCATGTTGGTGGCGTCATAGGCGTGAGCATGGAAAGCGCTGATGGGCGGCTCGCCATACTTCTCCTGATGCACCTCCAGGAAGTGCTTGCCCAGCTCGTTCTCGAAGTTCAGGTTCGGGCCCGAAATGTACATGCCCTCGGCCGCGTCGCCCGCAGCTTCGATGAAGTCGGGGGAGATCATGCCGTCGGAGCCAGCCAGGGTCGTATCCTCCAGGCCGTTCACCTCTTTCGCCTGGCGGGTGATGAACGCGCCTTCGGCGATGAAGATGGGGTAGTACAGGAACTCGGGCTTGTTGGTGGCGATGCTGGTCAGCACCGGGCGCATGTCGGTGTCGCCCACGTTCACAGCTTCCTGGGCCACGATGTTGCCGCCCATCTTGCTGAATACATCGGCGAAGACCTGCTGCAACTGCTCGGCGTAGGGGCTGCCGTCATGGATGGTGGCGGCGCTCTTCTTGCCCAGCTCTTTGAACGCGAAGGTGGCCATGGCCTTGCCCTGCACCTTGTCGTTGTGAGCGGTGCGCAGGTAGCCAGGCTGATGGGTGTCAGGAGCAGTCAGGCTGGGAGCGGTGTTGGACGGGGAGATGAGCACCATGCCCGCATCGCTGAGGATGGCGGCCGCAGGCTCGCCCGCACTGGAGCAGTTGGTGCCGATGACGCCCAGCAGGGTGCTATCGGAAGCCAGCTTGGTGGCCGCAGTCTGACCGCCCTCGGCGGAGCACTGGGAGTCCTCGCCGATGAGCTCGAT
>WGCR01000074.1 GCA_015493675.1 Anaerolineae bacterium | reverse complement strand
CTACTAAGGTCGTCACCCCGAAAACCACCAAGAACACTAAGACACAAAGGCTCAAAGGGAAATTTATACATTTTTTCTTCGTGTTCTTCGTGCCTTTGCGCCCTTTGTGGTTTGTTAACCGGGGTACGTTAGCAGTTACTATCCAATAACCAATATCCGATTTTTAGCGCTTGGTGTACTGCGGCGCTTTGCGGGCACGCTTGAGGCCGGGCTTTTTACGCTCTTTCTCACGGGCGTCACGGGTCAGCAGACCGGCTTTTTTCAGGGAAGGACGCAACGATTCATCAGCAACGATGAGGGCGCGGGCGATGCCCATGCGCACGGCGTCGGCCTGACCGGTGATGCCGCCACCTTTGGTCAGGACGGAGACATTGAATTTGTCTTCCATTTCCACCAGCTTCAGCGGCTCGGCCAGCCGCATCTGATCGCTCAGACGGGGGAAATAGTCAGCCACGGGCTTGCCATTGACGATAATCTCGGCAGTCTCCCCGGCGGGATACAGACGGACGCGGGCGGTCGCGCTCTTGCGGCGTCCCACAGCTTCGTAATAGTGCATGTCGCTCATTCAGAAAACCTCTCTTTACAATTCCAGGGGCTGGGGCTGCTGGGCCTGATGGGGATGATCGGGCGAAGCGTAGACCTTCAGCTTCTTGTACATCTGACGTCCCAAACGATTTTTGGGCAGCATTCCCTTCACAGCGTGCTCGATGACGCGCTCGGGATGCGTTTCCAACATACGGCGCAGAGGAACGGTCTTGAGGCCGCCCATGTAACCGCTGTGGCGATAATACATTTTCTGATCCAGGCGTTTACCGGTCACCCGCACCTTGTCGGCGTTGATCACGATGACGTAATCGCCGGTATCGACATGGGGGGTGTAGCTGGGCTTATGCTTGCCGCGCAGGATCCTCGCAATTTCGGTCGACAGACGGCCCAGGGTCTTGCCCTCGGCGTCTACGACATACCAGGTGCGTTCAACTTCGTTTGGCTTGGCGCTGATTGTTTTTCTCACGGATCATGTCTCCTTGCTTCGAACCGTTTGCATTTGCAATGGCTAAAATGCCATGTCATTGACTAATGTTTGGTGGGGCGGCTCATCGTCGGCGGGATAAAAAACCTGCGTGAGGATGAGTCCTTGAGCTGGCGCCGGAGGCGGAGCCAGGGAGCGATCTCGGGCTGCTATCAGTGCGGAAAGGTCATCAGGATGACGACGTCCTTGCCCGATCTGCGCCAGGGTGGCGGTGATGGTGCGCACCATTCGCCTGAGAAAGGCGTTGGCGCATAAATCAAAATAGAGAAAAGTGGACTGGCGTCGAAAATCCGCCGAAAAAATCTCCCGAACAGTGATCTCGCCCTGGGGGGGCTGCCCGAACGTGGCGAAATCCTGCGCGCCGATCAATTTCTCGGCGGCCCGCTGCATGGCTTCAATGTTCAGGGCCGGGCCCAGTTCCCACGCGTAGCGTGAGCGCAGGGGCGAATGTCCGGGCCAGAGGCCTATCTGATAGCGGTAGCAGCGTTTGAGGGCGCTGAATCGGGGATGAAATCTCTCGGGAGCGATGTCCAGGGAGCGAAAGGCGATGTCCTCGGGCAGCAACGCGTTGATGGCCCGGTGCAGATCGGCGAGGGAATGCTTCCACGGGGCGCGAAAAGCAATCACCTGACCACGGGCGTGGACGCCAGCATCGGTGCGCCCGGCGCCGGTCACCCGCACGGGCGTGCCGGTCAGGCGTCGAAGGACGATCTCAATCTCGCCCTGAACGGTGCGACCCTGGCTCTGGATTTGAAATCCGAGCAATTCCGTGCCGTCATATTCGACGACGGCCCGGTAAAGCGGCCCGGAAGTCAAAACCTCCTGACTCATTCAACAAATTCGATAATGGCCAACCTGGCGGCGTCGCCCTGACGAACGCCCGTCTTGAGAATGCGGGTGTAGCCGCCGTTGCGCTCGACATAGCGGGGAGCCAACTCATCATACACGACGTTCACCAACTCGGTGTCGTTCAGACGAGCCCGCAGCAGACGCTTGGCGTGCACCTCGGTGATCTTGCCGGAGCGGCCGCGCTTGGCGATAGTCACCAGGCGCTCGGCCCGGGGGCGCAGGGCTTTTGCTTTGGCTTCAGTGGTCTCGATCTGACCATGTTTGACCAGCTCGGTTACCAGATTTTTGAAAAGGGCCTTGCGATGATCGACATCGCGGCCAAAATGAATGGTTTTCTTT
>WGCR01000073.1 GCA_015493675.1 Anaerolineae bacterium | reverse complement strand
ATCTGGAACCGCGTTGGGACGTTTCCAATCAGGACGAGACCTTTTTCCGCAATCGTCTGCGACATGGGATCATCCCGCAGCTCAAAGAGATCAATCCCAACCTGACGCGGGTGCTCTCCCGCACGGCTTTTGCGCTGCAGGGCGATTATGAGACGCTGGCTGTGCAGCGGCGGGCGCTGTGGGCGGCGCTGGCGCAGGTCGAGCCCGGTCGGGTGCGATTGAACCTGTTGGCGTTTCGGGGGGGGGTGCGCGGGGATCAACGGGCCTTGTTGCGGCGGGCTATTGCCGCGCTGCGGCCCGAGCATCGCAACGTCAGTTGGGAGCATACCGAGCGGGTGTTGGATATCCTGGCTGCGGATCCACGGCGGGCCAGCGGCGGGCCCTACACCCTGACCGCGGGCCTGGAGGCCTGGCTTTCTTATGACTGGCTGGACGTGCAGGAAGCGGACTTCATTCCTGCGGACGCGCCTCAAATCCTGCAGCCCCGGCGTTTGCCGCTGCCCGGGCAGGTGGATTTGGGCCCGAACTGGCGTCTGGAGGCCCATGTCGTGCGTTGGGAATGGGGCGAAGCCCCCTGGCGACACCACCCCTCGCCCAATAACATCTGGCTGCCAGCCGCTATCACCGGACCGTTGCTCCTGCGTCCGCGGCAACCCGGAGACCGGATGCGGCCCCTGGGGCTGGATGCGGACAAGCCCATCAAAGACCTGATGAATGAGCGCAAGATCCCCCGTTCTCAACGGGCGCATTGGCCTTTGCTGGTGGATGGCGAGGGGCGGATTTTGTGGCTGGTCGGGCAGCGGGCGTCAGAACTGGCCCGGACGTCATCCACTGCCGCCCGGGCCTGGGAGATCACTCTGGTGAGGACAGATGACTGAACGCAGGAAGTGATAAACGTTCATCTTGACAGGCGCCGGATGAGCTGGAAGTCGGGTTTGCAGTAAAATCTGCCGGGAGAAAACGGATATTTTTGTAAAAAAAGAGGCGGCAGGCGTATTGGATTGCCGCAAGCCAGCGTCATAATAGGTAAGAAACACGCCATACCTTTTGCTTCACACTCGTTACACCTCTCTCGCCCAGCACCTTTTTCTCTCGCCAAACGCCTTTTCTCTCGCCATCACTTACCCCCCGGGGAAAGCGACTCACTCGAGGAAGGGCATCTCCTGGCAGTAAGGCATTTCGCTTGCTTCCTCAGGAGGATACCATGTCCGTCTCCGAACTTTCCCATACCATTTCTCTCATTTGGAAAGAAGTCCTGCAAGTTGATGAGGTGGGACTCCATGATCATTTTTACGATCTTGGGGGCAACCCTCGTCTGTTGGATCAAATGCGCCGATCGCTTCAGGCATCTCTCCATGTTGAGGTAACCCTGGTGGATTTGTGTCGGTATCCCACCGTCATGTCGCTTTCCCAGCATTATGCGGGGGTAGGAAACGCCGTCTCTCCCATCTCTCGAAGTTATGAGCGCGCCCAGCGTCAACGGCAACTCATGGCTCAGCGTTACCCCGTTCGCGTACGCTTCGCCTCAGCTCAAACATGACCCCTTCGTCCGAAAAACACCTTCTCCGGTGTGGCGTGTAAGTTTCTTACTAGCGGCAATCTTGAAAAAGGTTGCCGTTTTTTATTGGGTAATTGGGCAGATCACAATTTTCATTGGGCGCATCTCATCACCGGCAGGCAAAAGAAATGGCTTCGATCGCTTTGAGCCTGGGCCTTCAGTCTCAGGGACGGCTGTCTTCGACATTGAAATGCCTCTCCTGTCAGCATTTCTCTTGCGGAAAGAAGCGTAATGTGATATACATAATCTCCCCCCTTCTTTCTGCAAAAGGATGCTTTTATGGAAGAAACTACTCCATCTGTGGCCCTGTCATCCACAACAGGCGATGTTAGTATCGGCGTGGCCCGCAAGCGATCCCTTGATGATGTGACGACCAGTGGCGACGTCGAGACGCAGCCCTATCGCCATGTTCACATGCTGGGAATTCAGAGTGAGACCGAGGATGGTGAGTCTGCGCTGGATGGCCCCAAATTGTACATCAATCGGGAGTTGAGCTGGCTGGCATTCAATCGCCGCGTGCTGGAGGAGGCCCGGGACGCCACTCACCCCCTGTTGGAGCGAGTGAAATTCCTGGCGATCTTCTCCAGTAATCTGGACGAGTTTTTCATGATTCGCGTTTCCGGTTTGCGCGAGCAGTTAGAGTCTGGCATTCTGGAGACTTCTGCCGACGGGATGACTCCCGCCGAGCAGTTGGTGGCCATCCGCCGCACGCTGGAGCCCATGCTGGCGGAGCATCGGCAGATCTGGCGGGAGGAATTATTGCCCCGGTTGATCGAGGAGGGCATTCGCATCCTGCCCTACGACCGGCTCAAGAAAAAACAGCGTCGCCTTTTGCGGCGTTATTTTCGGGATGAGATTTTTCCTACGCTCACGCCGCTGGCATTTGATCCCGGACATCCTTTTCCTCATATCTCCAATCTCAGCCTGAATTTAGCGGTGGTGGTTTCCGATCCTGAGCATGGCGAGCGTTTTGCCCGCGTCAAAGTGCCCGGCGTTTTCCCGCGATTGCTACGCATCCCCAGCGAGGATCGGGCGGAGATCTTCGATGGATTGCCCCTGTCCGACGTCAAGGCGAATAATTTTGTGTGGGTGGAGGAGGTGATCAGGAATAACCTGGATGATCTTTTCCCGGGCCTGGAGGTGAAAGCAGCGTATCCCTTCCGGGTGACCCGCGATGCGGATATCGAGATCGAAGAGGATGAGGCCGCAGACTTGTTGGCCGCCATCGAACAGGGGGTGGAGTCTCGCTTTTTCGGCAAAGTCGTACGCCTGGAGGTGGATAAAAATCTGCCCAGGCGCATTCGCGATATCCTGGTTGAAAATCTGCGATTACAGCCGTATCAGGTTTACACGCTGAACGGGCCTGTGGGCATGTCCGATCTGATGCAACTGCTGAAAGTGGAACGCCCCGATCTCAAATATCCGCCCTTTACCCCATCGATGCCTCCGTCGTTGACAACGGGTGAAAATATCTTTTCGGTAATCAATCGTCAGAATATCCTGCTTTTCCATCCCTATGACAGTTTCGCGCCGGTGCTGGAGTTTCTGGAAGCTGCGGCGGAGGACCCCAATGTGCTGGCCATCAAGCAGACGCTGTATCGGGTGGGAAAGAATGCGCCCGTGGTCAAGGCGCTGATGAAGGCCCGGGAAAATGGCAAGCAGGTGGCGGCGCTGGTGGAGCTGAAAGCCCGCTTCGATGAGGAAAATAATATCGTTTGGGCCAAAGCGCTGGAGCGGGTGGGCGTGCATGTGGTCTATGGGCTCATCGGTCTGAAAACCCATGCCAAATTGCTGATGGTGGTGCGCCGCGAGAACGACCGCATTGTGCGCTACTTGCACATGAGCACCGGCAACTACAACGCCAATACCGCCCGCATTTACACGGATATGGGATATTTCACGGCGGATCCCGATCTGGGAGCCGATGTGGCCGATCTGTTTAATGCGCTTACCGGCTACTCCCGCAAGGATGTTTATCGCAAGCTGCTGGTGGCGCCGGGTCGGATGCGTCAGGAAATCTGCCGGCGCATCGAACGGGAGATCGCCCGACAAAAAGCGCATGGTGACGGCCATATCATCATGAAGATGAATCAACTGGTGGACAAGAAGTGCATCAAGATGCTCTACCGGGCCTCGCAGGCTGGGGTGAAGGTGGATTTGCTGGTGCGCGGCATCTGCTGTCTGCGGCCCGGTCTGTCCGGCGTCAGCGAGCATATCCGGGTGACTTCTATTGTCGGGCGTTTTTTGGAACACGCCCGCGTCTACTATTTCTATAATGGCGGCGATGAGGAATTCCTGCTGGGCAGCGCCGATCTCATGCCCCGCAATCTGGATCGCCGCGTCGAACAGCTTTATCCCGTGTTGGATCCGTTCATCAAAGAAGCCATCAAACAGATTCTGGATATTCAGCTACGGGATAATGTCAAGGCCCGCGAGATGTTATCTGATGGCAGCTATCGGCGCGTGCCGCTGGCCGGGGATGAAAAACCTTTCGATTCGCAGCGATGGCTGCTGGAGCATCGCGGCTTCTGGCATCGGACGGAATGATTTTTGAGGTGTCCATGTTGAGTTGACATGCCGTCCGCCGCAGCCCCGGGCGTTTGCGATTCTCTGCGCCTTTTTCAATCGAGGAAACCATGTATCAAGACTTGTTGAACACGATTGGCCGGGCCTTTTCGGGCGCCGCGGCCAAACGCAGCACCGCGGCTATCGCCCGTTATCATCGCATTCAGGCCAGCCCCGGCTATCGGGCCGCGGCGAAATGGGTGCTGGCGGCCCTGCAAGAGGCGGGCCTGGACGCCAGCATCGAGCGTTATCCCGCCAATCTACACGAACGTTTTTGGACGCTGCCTTCCTTTCAGGAGTGGGACTGCCGCGCGGCCACCCTGGATTGGCTGAAGCCCGACGGCCCGCAGCGTCTGTGCGATTACCGGGCCTCTGCCATCTCCATCATCCAGCGCAGCGTGAGCGCTGTCGGGGAGTTCGAGGTGGTGGATGTGGGTGACGGTCGCCTGCAAGATTACGAGGGGCTGGATGTCGCGGGCAAGCTTGTCTTGAGCCGAACGAGCTCTGCAAACACCTACCGTGAGGCCGTGCAAAAGCGAGGCGCTGCCGGCGTGCTGTTTGATCACATCGACGCCACCGCCCCCGGACGCAGCCGCATCGACCTGCCTGACGCTCGCCAATACGCCTCTTTTTGGTGGGGCGAAGAAAATCCGACGGGGTGGGGATTTGTGCTCACGCCCCGCCAGGGCGACGCCATCCGCGCCGCGTTGGCGGCAGCGGAGCCGGTAACCATGCGGGTGCATATCGACGCCCGTCTCTATGATGGCGAGATGGAAAATGTGATCGCCACCATTCCCGGTGCGGGCGAGGGCGCGCTGCTGGCCACCGCTCATCTCTGTCATCCCCAGGATTTTGCCAATGACAACGCCTCGGGCGCAGCCGCGCTGTTGGAAACTGCTGTGACCCTGCACCGGTTGATCGCTTCGGGCGAGTTGCCGCCACCCCGGCGCACGCTCATTTTTCTGTGGATTCCGGAAATGACCGGGACATACGCCTGGCTTTCCCGGCACGAATCGCTGATTCCCGACATCATTGCGGGCGTCAATCTGGATATGGTGGGGGAAGATCAGGCCAAAACCGGCTCCACGCTCCTCATCGACAGCCCGCCCGCGGCCATGGCCTCCTTTGCTCCCGCCTTGCTTTCCCGATTGCGGGACGCACTGCTGACCCAGGCCTTTTCCTTCCCGCAGGTGATCACGCCCCTGCCATTGATTCGCTCGAAAACAATCCCTTTCAGCGGCGGCACCGATCACATGGTCACCTCGGATCCAACAGTGGGCATTCCCTCGCCCACGCTCATTCAGTGGCCCGACAGCTTCTACCACACCACGGCCGACACCATGGAGATGGTGGATGAAAAATCGTTGTGGCTGGCGGGAACGCTGACCGGGAGTTATCTCATGTGGCTGGCCAACGCCGGTCGTGAGGACGCGTTGTGGCTGGGGTGGGAGATGGTGCACCGCTATGAGGTCGATCTGGCTGCCTTTGTGGGAGATTCGCTGGCGGCCATGACTGACCTCTCGCCCGCGGACGCGGCTCGGGCCTGGGCTGCGCTGGATGCGGGCGTCAGTTTTCGTCAGGATCGCATGAGCGCCGCCCTGGAATCGCTGCTGCGACTGGCTCCCCTGGAAAACGATCTGCTGAGCCTGGTGGGCGATATGAACGAGCTGACCGACGGTCTGCTGGATCGGGCCCGGCATCAGGTGCGCCCCCGCTCATTGCCTACGCTGGAACCGTCGCCCGATGATGAGGCGTGGCGGCGCCGGGCTAGCGCCATCATCCCCCAGCGCCTCTATCGCGGCCCCATCATGGAGATGGGCTCCCCCCACCAGTTGTTTGCCTTCGACGAAGCCGATATCGAGACCTGGCGCGGGCTTTATCGTCAGGTTCCCCATTGGCGGCTGGTGCGGGTTTTCGCCGAATACTGGACCGATGGCCAGCGCGACCTGGCCGAGATCGCCCGCCTGACAGCCCTGGAATCGGGCCAGAACGCAGGCCCGGCCATCGAAACCTGGTTCCGACTGTTGGAGAAGGCCGGGCTGATGGTGATGCAATAAAAAAAGCTGCGACTCACTTCGAGAGTGCGTCGCAGCTTGGTTTCACGCGAAGCGTGGGGGACTATCAACCGCAGCCGCCGGCGCCGGTAGGCGCTTTCTTTTGCAACTTGATGATGTCGTATTTGAACGGCCCGTAATTGTGGGGTTGGGGTGGGATGGCGCTGGCCCATTTATCGCCCAGGGCATCCGGGATCACCCAGCCCAGGGCGTCGTCGGGATGATTGGCGATCTTCTGGAATTGTCCGTTGGCGTAAGTGTCAATCCACTTGTTGACGCCTCCTTCCAGAACATAGGCGTTGATGCTGTTCTTGGCGACCAGCGTCTTCCAGACTTCGACAGCCTTGGTTTCATCATTGCTCATCACGATGATGACAGAGCCTTCGGGCGCTTGCAGCAACTCGTCATAGAGCGCTGGAATGTCCTTTTCCTCGACGCGGCGGGCGTTCTCGAGATGATAGAGATTATAATCGCGCTCGCTACGCACATCCAGCAAAATGGGGTTGATAATGGGGTCGTAAAAGGCCAGACTGACCTCTTCGGGGGAGGGGAATATTTTTCCCTCTTGCAGCAACGCCTGTTTCTCTGTGTTTCGGTTCCAGGCGTCGGTCAGAGTGGGCTGACCCACAAAGAGAATGAGCACGGCCGCGGCCAACAACGCCACTGAGACGATGCTGAGTACCCGCTTGTCTTTTTTGATCTCTTCCTGGGTTAATATGCCCTCGCGACGTTTCCAGGCTTTTTCGATGAGATCGGAACCCCAAACAGAGAGCAGACCCACGACAATGACAATGGCGACGACGACTTCGGTGGGCAATCCCAGCCATTCAGGCAGAGTGAAGCGGCCCATGAAGCTGGAGTTGTAAAAATCCCAGAAGCTATCGACCACGCTGCCAAAGAGCAGCCCGCCCGACATCACTCCCAGCACGAAGAAGACGCCGTCCAGATGGCCTGACGCCGAGGATGCCATCGAGGTGCCGGGACAGTAGCCTCCGATGATGATACCAAAGCCCAGCAGCAAGCCACCCAGGATGCCTGGCCAGAGATAGGTGGGCGGAACAAAGATGCGGTCGTAATCCAGCCAGCCCAGGCCAATGGTCAAAAATAGCAACGCCATGGCCACCAGCACCGAGGTGAACATCGTTTTGAATACAGTTTGATCTTTGAAATAGAACTGGCCAACGAGCTTGTGGGCAACGCCGAACCCGGCGATCTCGAGAGAAGCGCCGAAGGCCATGCCGAACAGGACGAAAACCATGTAGCCCATGGGCTTGCCCAGAATTGCTACAGGATCAAAAGGCGCCATAAATGCCTCCTAGTAAAGAATGCAAAGGTATCATG
>WGCR01000072.1 GCA_015493675.1 Anaerolineae bacterium | reverse complement strand
TCATCCACCAGCGCTCGACCTTTTTCGCCCATCTCCTCCCTCAGTCCGGGCTCTTTCATGAACCGGACCAGGGCCGTGGCCATGGATTTGGCGTCTCCATGGGGAAACACAAAGCCATTGACGCCGTCATGCACCATCTCGCGCACCCCCTCGGCTTCGAAAGCCAACACCGGAACGCCCACGGCGTCGGCCTGAACCAGCACCTGCGGAAGCCCCTCCCGCTCGCTGGCAAAGAGTTTGACGTCGAGCATGGCCATGATCTCGGGCACATCATTGCGATAGCCCAGAAAATGAATGCGATCGGTCAGGCCCGCATCCATCACCAGTTGCTTCAACCGCTGGCTCGAAAAACCCTCGCCTGCAAAAACCATGTGCAGTTTGGGATAGGTCGGAGCCAGCTCTTTCATCACGTCGATGAGGTGATGGTGCCCCTTGCGCCATTCCAGCGCCGCAATATAGCCAGCAATGAATGCGTCTTCAGGTATTCCCAACTGGCGGCGTTTGGCACGGCGCTGCTCCCGGCTCATCTTGGCCGCCTGCCGGAAAGCCGTTAAATCCATGCCGCTGTGAATGATGACATAATCTTCGGGACGCCCCACGCCCGCATCCAGATAGCGCTGCATCAGATCTTCGCCTACGCTGATGATCTTGTCTGTCCAGGCCATGGCTTTTTTCTCCAGCATCAGATAGACGGCGTTGGAGATGGCGCTTTGGGTGGGATTGAAGGTGGCCCCGTGCAGGCCATGAATAGTGATGGGCGTTTTTACCTGAGAAGCGGCCCATCGCCCCAAAATGCCCGCCTTGCCCAGATGGGTGTGAACGATGTCGTAGTGGCGTTCTGCAAACAGATGCTTGAGGCTGCGGGCGGCCCGCACATCCTTGACCGGATGCACCTGTCGCACCAAATCGGGGATCTGAATCCAGGTAACGCCCGCGCCTTCGGCCCGCCATTTGTCGGCGCTGGCTCCTACGATGAGATCCACCTCGAACCGGGATTTATCCAGTCCGGCGCAAGTCATGATTGTGTTTTTGGCCCCGCCCGCGCCATGAAAGCGGGTGATGACGTGGCCGACGCGGATTTTTTGGGAAGAGGGCATTGCCGGGAAGAAAGCGTGGGGGAATGGGGGAAAAAGTGGGAAATCGATGGCTGAGAGGGGGGCGGATTTGTCTAACCGCCCAGGCGTTGTGTTTGCAGTAGCGCCGTGGTGAAGGCGTCGACGAATCGTTGCAGACTGAAGTTCTCTAGAACGTAAGCGCGGGCGGCTTCTCCCATGCGCCGGCGTTGCTGCGGATGTGTCAGCAGATCATCCAGGCGTCCTCTGAGAGCGTCCACATCATCGATGGGGATCACAAAGCCGGTTTTGCCGGGGATTGTGGTTTCGGTATGGCCGCCGGATGCGGTGCGCACTGTCGGCGCGCCCGCAGCCGCGGCCTCGATGACTACCAGTCCGAAGCCCTCAATGCGGCTGGGCAGAGCCAGGATGTCGATGGTGCGGTAAAAAGCTGGCATGTCGGCCAACCAGCCTGGCGCGTGAAAGCGGCCTTGCTCGATGAGCGGTTGCGCCGCGGCGAGGATGTCCTGCTTGAAGTCTGCGTAGGCCGAGGGGGCGTCACCCGCCAGGACGAAATGCGTTTGGGGATGGGACGCAGCCAGTTGCAGGGCGGCCTGCACAAACAGATCCACGCCTTTGCGGGGGGTGATGCTGCCCACCAGACCGATGACAGGGGCGTCGAGCGGGATGCCTAGCTCCTGGCGCAGGTTTGGGCCCGGACGGCTGAAATCTTCCAGAGGGATGCCGTTGGGGATATAGCCGATGTGATGGGCGCGCCGGGGATGGCGCTGTTGAAAAGCTTGCTGCACATCCCGTGAGCAACCGGCGGCATAAGTCGTCAGCTTCATGGCCAGGGCATCCATACGCCCGCGATTTCGGTCCTGTTTGATATGCCAGAAGATTGGCTTTTGGGCCAGATGCGCACCCGGTCCCAGGGTGAGTACGGCCCGGCGATTATTGGCGTAAACCGCGGCCGCCTGCATCTGCCGCAGCCAACGGGCCAGACGGATGCTCCAGGGAGTTAGCAAAGCTAATTGTCGTATTCTATCCCAAGCTGAGCCATGAAGCAAAGCGCCGCCGGTCTGGGCCAGTTCGCGGGGCAGCGGCATGACCCGCAGCGGCAATCCCAGCGCCCGCACCTGTTCGGTAAAGGCACCTTCCGCGGGCGTCAGCACCACCGGGGTGAGCCTGGCGGGATCGTGGGCGCTGAAAAATCTCAGCATATCCAATTGTCCGCCATAGAGATGGCCGGGCGATGATTGGTAAAAGACGATGGTGGGGGAATCGGGCATGGTGGCGGGGGAGGATGGCATCGCGTGATCCTGAAAAAGAAGGCCGTTCGCCCGATATGAAACCGGACGAACGGCAGCATGCCATGAGGGATGTGATCGACGTCAGGGCGTTCCCGAAAAGAGTTCGTAGTTGAACAGTCCCATTTGTTTGGTGTGAATCACTTCAACGTCACTGGAATCCAAACCAATGATTTCGTAGTAATAGTTGGTGTTGGAGCCATCGATGGCGGTGGCGTCGGTGAAAGTCATTCTGGCGCCGGGGATGCTGACCACGGTGGAAAGCACTGAAGATACGGTCGGGGTGAAGTAAGGCGATGTGTCGCGATGGATATCGTAGCTGGGGACGCCGCCGCCCACATCGGTCCAGCTCAATACGACATCGGTGGCGATCGCGGTGGTGGTCAACGCAATGCCCGGGCTGATGGTGCAAACGCCATCTCCGCGCACGTAATTGACGCCGTCTATCCAGGTCTGGAATTGATCATTATCAGGCTCGCACAGGCCGCTGTTATCATACCAAAGTTCGTTAAGATGCGGGAGGTTGGTGAAGTTCATGGGCAGAAGACCTGCCATATCGCTGTTATCGAAACGGAAGGTGAGTGCGTTGCTGAGATTGCCCAGGCTGTCGGGCGGCGCACCTTCGGTCGAGAGATAATCCACCCATAGCCGTTCCAGATTGCCCAGTTGCCCCAGTTCGGCGGGCAATGTGCCAGTGATATTATTGTGGTAAAGATAGAGGTTTCGCAATTCGGAAAGATCGCCTAATTCCGGTGGAATTGCGCCTGAAAGATCGTTATATTCCAGTTCGAGAGAATACAGCGCGCCCAGGTTTCTGAGTTCAACCGGAATGGTTCCGGTGAGCTGATTATGGGAAAGCACCAGATTGTGCAGCTTGCTCAAATCGCCCAGTTCCGGTGGTATGGCGCCGGTCAATTGGTTATTGGAGAGCTTCAGTGTGGTGAGATCGAGCAGCAAGCTCAACGAAACGGGAATGGTGCCGGTAAGGCTGTTATTATTGAGCAGCAAGCGTTGCAGACTGGCCATATTTCCCAGTTCGGGGGGGATTGTCCCCTCCAGTTGATTGGAATTCAGCCGGAGATTCTCCAGGGTGTCCATCAGACTGAGGGAGATGGGAATCGCGCCGGTTATCTGGTTATCGTCCAGATCAAGCGTGACCAATGTATTGAGATTGCCCAGTTCGCCCGGAATAGGGCCGTCGATACGATTGTCGGTCAGGTCGATGGTTTCGATGATGGGCAGATTTCCCAATTCTGGCGGCAGAGGGCCATCGAGCCGGTTGTTGACAATGGACAGCTTGCGCAAATGGGTGAGGTTGCCGATTTCGGGCGGCAGCGCGCTGAATTTATTGCTGTCCATGATCAGCTCTTCCACTGATGCCAGATTGCCGATCTCGGGCGGGATGGCATCTTTGAAACTGTTGTTGTTGAGATAGATATATTTGGCGTTGATGAGGCTGCCGATTTCGGGCGGCAGCGCATATTTGAAGCTGTTGTAGCTGATATTCAGAGTGACCGTCTTGGTGAGGTTGCCGATCTCGGGGGGGAGCGCGCCGCTAAAATAGTTGTGATCGATGTGGAACTCTTGCACCGAAGCCAGGTTGCCGATTTCGGGCGGCAGCGAGTCCCAAAAGCTGTTGTCGTTGATGTAGAATTTTTGGACTTTGGTGAGGTTGCCGATTTCGGGCGGCAGCGCATCTTCGATCTGATTGCCGCTAATATCAAGCCAGACGGTGTTGGTGAGGTTGCCGATGGCGGAGGGGAGTGTTCCCGTCAGCTTATTGTTGCTGATCAAAAACCATTCCACTTTGGTGAGATTGCCGATAGTGTCGGAGAAGTTTCCTGTGATCAGATTGGCGCTGAGGACGAGTTTGGTCAGTTCGGGCAGGTCTCCGATTTCGGGTGGCAGCGGTCCATCCAGGTTATTGCCCTGCAACTGCAATTCGATGACATGTCCTCCCGAGCAGGTGACGCCGTACCATGTGCATGGGGTGTCATTTTGAAGCCAACCAGTATTGACGCGCCAGCTATCGCCGTTGGTGCTGTTGTAAAGCGTTTCCAGCGCCAGGCACTCAGATTGCGGAATCTCGGTGACGGTGTCGCAGACGCTTCCCCCCTGCGCCGTGACGGATGGCGTGAAAACGCTGACGCTCACTACCATCAGCCCTGCAAACAGCAAAAAGGCGATAGTCAGATGTTTTAGAGAGGTGAATCGGGAAGAATAGTGGTGCATGACTGCCCCCTGGGATGAGAATCAATGATGGATGTGCGCGAATAGGATGCAAACGCCATTCAAGCGCAGGAGAGCGGTGAACAGCCTCGGGATGGGCCCAAAATCATTGTGTTGCCCGAAATCATGTGACCTGATAATTGGGAAAAGACGTCAATGTCTGAGCCAATTTGGGTAGAATCGCCGCTTATCGTGGAGACAGGGAGAGATTTCAACCTGTACGTCCTCAATTGTACCATGCCACACAAATTTTTTCAATGCCCTTGTCTGTTTGGGGGCGTTCCAAAATTGGGGCGCACTGGCCGAATAGAATTCGGTTCTGGGGGCGTTCCGCCGCATGTCCTCCTGCGAGGACATTTTCGGGCGCAAATTGGCCTGTCTGCGCAGGCAGACAAGCGGCCCATCTAATCAAACTCCCTTATCTCCTCCCCAGCCCTGATTTCAATCGGGCGTGTCCAAAATGAGTTGGAGGTCGAGGCTGGCAAATGCAGGATCACCTTCAAGACCTCCGGGAGGTGGGGGAT
>WGCR01000071.1 GCA_015493675.1 Anaerolineae bacterium | reverse complement strand
TTAGCCTGTCTGCGCAGACAGACAAGCGGCCCATCTAATCAAACTCCCTTATCTCCTCCCCAGCCCTGATTTCAATCGGGTGTGTCCAAAATGAGTTGGAGGTCGAGCCATAGAGCCCTACAAGCTGGCGGGCGGCCTACGCAGCTCAACCGAAAATGGACACACCCATTTCAATCTGCAGGTTCTGGCAGAAACCAAAAATTCGCCCCCAAATTGGAACGCACCCGACAAGAAAAAGCGGCCAAGGATCATTTAGACGCCATCCCCCGCCATCCCCACTTTGCATGTTCCACCTGCAACCAGTTGCGCATCGACAATCCATACCGTATACTTGACTGCATTGTCTTAAAACCACCGCCGGTTTCAATCATTCAGAGGAGTCAGTAGATGAAAAGATGGTTTTCACTCATTGCGGCAGTCATCCTTCTGCTCGTGATTATCACACTGTTTCAGGGGACGGCATCCGCACAAAAGCATACGCCGCCAGTGCATCCAACAGTGATCTATGCCGAAAAACACGATGTCTCGCCGCCGTTGCGGGATATGACTCCCATTGTTCCCGCGGCAGGAGACGCGCAGGCGCCGCCGCTCTTGCGCCACAAGCCAGGCGGCGACAGGGCGGCCGCCATGACAAGCAAGGGAGATGGAGCGCTGCAAACAATGTACGGGCCCAATGCCATGCCGGGCGTCATCCAGAATTTCGAGGGGGCAGACAACCTGGCAGGCGTCTTGCCGCCAGACACCAATGGCGACGTAGGCCCCAACCATTATGTGCAAACCGTCAATCTGCACTTCATCATCTTCGATAAATCGGGCAACACGCTCTATGGCCCGGCCAACACCAACACCATCTGGCAGGGCTTTGGCGGCGACTGCGAAACAAACAACGACGGCGATCCGGTCGTCCTTTACGATCCCATGGCAGACCGCTGGCTCATCAGCCAGTTCGCGGTAGACGGCCCCTATTACGAATGCATCGCCATCTCGCAAACCCCCGATCCCACCGGAAGCTGGTATCGCTACGCTTTCAAGACCAGCGACACCAAGATGGATGATTATCCCAAACTGGGGGTCTGGCCCGACGGCTACTACATGACAGCCAATCTCTTCGAAAACAACAACTGGGCGGGCACGGGCGTCTATGCTTTCGAGCGGGACAAGATGCTGCTGGGGCAAAGCGCCCAGATGCAGCTCTTTGAATTGCCCGCCAAGGACTGGGGCGGCATGTTGCCGGCAGACCTGGACGGCTCCACCCTGCCCCCCGCCGGCGCCCCCAACTACATGATCGAAGTCATCGACGGCGATTGGGACCCCGCCAACTGGCCCAATGACGAAATTCACTACCACGAATTCCACGTGGACTGGAACGATCCCAACAACACCACCTTCAACATCGATCCCATCATCGTCAATATCGCCGAATTCGATTCCATGCCCTGCGTCACTCAGGAAAGCCGTCAGTGCATCCCTCAAAACGGCACATCCGCCAAACTTGACGCTATCGGCGATCGGGCCATGTTCCGCCTTGCCTATCGCAACTTTGGCGACCACGAGGCCATGGCGTTCAACCACACGGTGGATGCCGGGGGCGGTCGCGCGGGCGTGCGCTGGTACGAGCTGCGCCGCAGCAGCACTGCCGATCCCTGGTCGGTGCATCAGCAGAGCACCTACGCCCCCGACGACGGCCTGCATCGCTGGATGGGCAGCATCGCCATGGATGCCGTGGGCAACATGGCCGTGGGCTACAGCGTCTCCAGTTCGTCGATTTTCCCCGGCATCCGCTACGCGGGCAGGCTGGTGGATGATCCTCTCAACAGCATGGCCCAGGGGGAAGGAACCATCATCGACGGTGGCGGCGCCCAAACCAGCAGCAGCAATCGCTGGGGCGACTACAGCATGTTGGCTGTTGACCCCACCGACGACTGCACATTTTGGTTCACCACTGAATACTACAAGACAACCAGCAGTTACAATTGGACCACTCGCATTGCCTCTTTCAAATTCCCCAGTTGCACCAACGCTCCTGATTTCAGTCTCAGCGCCACGCCCGATTCGCAGGCGGTGTGCAGTGGCGATGACGCCCAATACACGGTGGATGTAAACAGCACCGGCGGCTTCAGTGATCCGGTCACGCTCAGCGCCACCGGCAACCCTGCTGGAACGACCGCCAGCTTCAGCGTCAATCCCGTCACCCCGCCCGGCTCCAGCCTGGTCACCATCGGTGACACAGCCTCCGCCGCGGCGGGAAGCTCGACCATCACCATCGAAGGCGTTGGCGGGGGTAAAACGCATGACACGCTGGTCGATCTCACCATCTATGACGCCAGCCCCGCCGCAGCGCCCACGCTGACCAGTCCTGCTGACAACGCCACCGATGTTCCCCTGACCCCCACCTTCACCTGGGATGCAGTCTCGGGAGCAGAAACCTACGTCTTGCAGGTTGCCACAGACGCCGCGTTCAACAGCATCGTGCACACAGCCACAGGCATCACCGGAACCAGCTACACCATGCCCGACCAGTTGAACATGGGCGCGACCTACTATTGGCGAGTCGCGGCAGAGAATCCCTGCGGATCAGGGGCTTATGCAGCGCCCTTCAGCTTTACCACCGAAAATCGCATCTGCATCGCTCCGGCCGCGGCTATTCCGGATAATGACGCTGCGGGCGTCAGCAGCACGCAAACCATCGACAGCGCCAAAAACATCTCCGACCTGAACGTCTCTCTCAATATCCCGCACACCCTGGTGGGCGACCTCATCGTCACCCTCACGCACATCGACACCGGAACCTCAGCCACCTTGCTTGACCGGCCCGGCACCACCAATCCCACCTTCTTCGATCGTGGCTGCCAGGGCGACAATGTGGACGCCACCATCGATGACGAAGGCGCGGACGGCAACGCAGAGAGCATGTGCGACAATAATCCCGCCATCCACGGCAATGTGGTGGGCGGCGACCCGGCCACCAGCTCGCTGCTGGCGGCCTTCGATGGCGAGAGTTTCGGAGGAGATTGGCAGTTGACAGTCTCGGACAACGCCCGCGGCGAGACCGGCACGCTGGACCAATGGTGTCTGGAGCCTGTTCTGAACTGCGCGGGGCAAACCAACGAGGTCACGGGCCTGTCCATCACCTCGTCCGGCTCCAACGTCGAGCTCAGCTGGACAGACACCAACGCCAGCAGCTACAAAGTATACCGGGCCGCGGATGATCCTTACTTCACGCCCGATGATGCCACGAATCTGTTGGCAACCGTCTCCACCCCCAGCTACACCGACAACAACGCCCTCGGAAGCCCTGGCTCCAATTACTACTACAAGGTGCTGGGCGTGGACAACTGCCCGCCTCCGACCGGGGCCATCACCCGCGTAGCGGAATTTGACTTCGATCTGACGCCCGGAACCAATTGACGCAACGCAATCAGCATCCAAAAGGCGGTCTTCGGGCCGCCTTTTTTTGGTTCAAGTCGCCAGGTGCGCCAGGCTACAGCCAAGAAAATCAGTGCTTTTGACAAAATAACGATCTGTCCAACGGGTTACAGGGAGCCGTCTCGGGACGTTAGTCGTTTTGATAATGATGTTGCTATAATTTGACCGCATCATCGTGTGCAGGGAAACAAAAAGCATCGGCGCATGTCACATTTTCTCCGATTTCACTCACCGCCCCTTCCCCCATCCTTTCTCCAAGGAGGAAGAAACGCCATGAAAAAACACAACAAGACACGCTGGCTATTGCCTCTCCTGATCGCGCTGGTTCTGGCCATTGCGGTCTCAGCTTGCGGCGGCGCAGCCAGGGCCGAAACACAAGCCGAACCTGCCATCCAGCCTGCGATTGAGGCGCAGGCCCCGGCCCCCGCATTGCAGGAGCCAGAGACCAAAACGCTCTACATCGGCCCCAAACTGGAAGACTGCACCGGCGCCGGAGCGCAAAAATGTATGATGGTCAGGGAAAATCCCGATGAAGACTATCAGTATTTTTATGACCCCATCGCAGGCTTCGACTATGAAGAGGGCTACGAATACGAAATCGTTGTCACGGTCGAAAAGGTCGAAAACCCGCCCGCTGACGGCTCCTCCCTCAAATACAGCCTGGTGAAAATCATCGACAAAACGCCTGTTTCCGAAGAAGCGACCGCCGATATGACATCGGTCGGGGATCAAGCGCTGGAAGGCGTGGAATGGCAACTGGTCTCCCTGCGCGATCAAGATGGCAAGATGATCGACGTGCTGGCCGACGCCCCCATCACCCTCACCTTTGCCGATGGCCGGGCCGCCGGCAGCGCTGGCTGCAACCGCTATTTCACCGGTTATGAAACCAATGGCGACCAACTGAAGATGGATGACAAGATCGGCGCCACCATGATGGCCTGCCCGGAACCGGTGATGAAGCAGGAGCACAGCTATCTCAGCCTGCTGCCACAAACAGCAATCTTCGATATCGCTGCGGGCAAGCTGACGCTCATCGATGCAGAAGGCGACGCGCTGCTGGTTTTTGAAGCGCCAGTCGCAGCCGCCAGCCCGGAGGAAGCGCTCAAACTGGTCGGGCCGTTATGGCAATGGCAACGCACCGAAATGTCCAACGACACCACCATCACCATCACCAACCCCGTCAGTTACACGGTCCAATTCAGGGACGACGGCGCTGTCACCGTCAATGCCGATTGCAAACGGGCCGTAGGGACCTTCAGCGATGACAATGGCTCCTTGAGCATCGAACTGGGTCCCACGACGATGAACATCTGCAGCGATGGGTCCATGTCCGAGGAGTTTCTCGCAGAATTGAGCGACGCGGCCACCTACGTCTTCGATGAAGATGGCAATCTGGTCATCAACATGAAGATGGACGGCGGCAACATCTTCTTGGCGCCGTCGGAAGAAATGGCGACATCCCCCACCGAGACGCCCAAGGAAGCTGCGGCCATGCAAAAACTGGCCGGGGTTTACAAGGTCATCCTGCCGCCCCTGGAAGAAGGCGGTTCCCTGCGCGTCGCCACCCTCACCCTCAACGAAGATGGCGCTTTATCCATCTCTGTTCTGGCCCTGGGCGATGAAAAACCCGTGACCGCCGAAGGCGTCTGGTGGGTGAAAGAACCGGGAAAACTGGCGGCCAAACTCACTTCTGAGGAAGGCAGCGATGAATTCATGCTGGATATCAGCGAAAATAGCGATCTGGTCATCGAAAATGAAGACATCTCCCTCATCAAAATCGATGAATCCGCACCGCTGCACAAACAACTCCCCATCCCCGTCATCACTGAACAAAAAGCCTATGTCACCCTGGACATTCAGGCAGGCAATCCACTGGACCCCTTCATCGTCAGCGTCAACGGCGGCGGCGCCTTCGACGCCTCGACCCTGGGCGGCGGCTGCTCCGGTTATGTAAATTTCCAACCTGTAGCCCGCATCGACTGGGAAGGCAAGGCGGATCTGGCCAAGATCTTCTTCTACAGCGATCACGACCCCACACTCGTCATCCAGTCGCCCGACGGCGAATTTCATTGCAACGACGACGCCAGCAATCTGCTGCTGGATCCCAGCGTTTCATTTGAAAACCCTGCCGATGGCATTTACAACATCTGGATCGGCAGCTACTATGCCGATCAGCTCATTCCGGGCGTCCTGGTGGTCACAACCCGCGAGGACGTCAACGTCGACACCTTCACCCTCAACGGCCTGATCAAACGCGGTCCGGTGGCGAATGTGGCAGCGAGAATCGACGCCAAACCCGTACAGGCCCTGGTCGATATCATTCAGCGCCATAAGCAGATTGTGAAAAAGATGAAAGCCGGCGGCAAAGCCCAGAGTGTACGGGTGACTGCCAAGGGCGATGTTCCGGCCTTCGAATTCGATATTCCGGACCAGGTTTGCAATGGCTTCATTAGCGAAGCTCCCAACATGGTGTTCGATTGGTCCGGCGAAGCCGATACCCTCACTATCTACTTCGAGGGCGATGCGGACAGCACGCTGTTGGTGGTCGGGCCGGGCGAAACCGTGCAGTGCAACGACGACGCCTCAGCAGACAACGCCAATCCCGTGGTCGCCATCCCCAACCCTGCCCAGGGCCGTTACGCCGTATTTGTGGGACGCGTGCATCCGGATGAGACGGTAAAAGGCAAACTCACTGTCACCGCCGCCCCCGATGCAGCCCCCAAGACACTGGCGCCGCAACCCGCTCCGAGCCCCGCTCCTGAAAGCGACCAGCAATAGTTGCAACCCATCCACGCATTCTCTTTGAAAATGGAGTCTTAAAGATGAAACGATTTCTTCTCATTGCCACGGTGGTTGTCGTTGCGGCCCTGCTGATCTTTGCTGGCGCAACGACCCTTTCCGCCCAGTCGCAGACCGCACAATCCTCTACCACCCCCTGGCAAATGTCCTTCTACCCGAATCTCGACTGGTCGGGCTATCCGGTCTACACTCAATACAGCTCTTCCCTGAATTACAACTGGGGCGACCATGCGCCCGGGCCTAACATGCCATCCGCTAACTGGAGCATGCGCGCCACCATGAACGCCTATTTCTATGGCGGCACATACCAGTTCAGCATTCTGGCCGATGACGAATTCGTGTTCATGATCGACAATGTCGCATACATGAACACCATCAACGCCGGTCTCAGCGGCAAAAAGGTAATCTTCTCAGTGCCCGTCTCCCAGGGCAACCACACCGTCCGCGTGGATTATCGGCAGTTCACCGGGCCGGGCTACCTTTACACCTCCTGGGATTATGTGAAACCGGGCGATAGCACGCCGGTTCCTCCGCCCGATCGGCCCCTGCCCGCGCCGCTGCCGCCAGAATCCGCCGCCAGTGTGCAGACCGGGTATGGCGATTTCACCCCTTGCATTCAGCAGGGACTGCACCAGGCCGAATGCTTCCACAGCGATGGCGCCTGGAACTCTCCCGACCGGGGTTCCGTGCAGATGGAGCCTCAGATCACCGTCTGGGGCAATTGCGAACCTGCTGACAGCGATGTGGTGTGGACAGTAGACGCCACGACCGACCCCATGATCACCAAGGAATTCCGCTGCTCCAAATCGCTGGCAGGCTGGTTCCCCCACTGATCCCTGAACAGCATCACTTTCCCAGGCCCGGCTCATTGCGAGTCGGGCTTTTTTTCGTCGGTCACGCCACCGGCGTCGGCGTCGGCGTCGCCAGCGGCTCCACAAGGATATCGTCAAAGGGATGAGATTGGGTGACCCGCACCTGCCGTTGTTTGATCATCTCCAGCACGGCCATGAAGGTAACGACAATTTCGGTGCGACTGCGGGCCTGGCGCAAAATCTGCTTGAACCGGAAAGGCTTGCCCGTTTTCACCAAAGCGCCCAGCTCCTCCAGCTTGTCCTCGATGGTAATTTCTATCGCGGCCATGCTGTGAATGGGCGGCTCGGGCGGATTCATCTCCTCCAACACCTCATACAGCGCATCCAGCAGCGCATCCACATTCAGGCCCGAGGGATCCAGACGCTTCTCCATCACCGGCGGCGGCGCCAGACGCACATAGGTGCGCAGCCCGCTGGCTTCCAGTTCTTTCAGAAAAGCGGCTTTCTCCTTGAAACGCTTATATTCCCGCAACTGTCGGGCCAGAGCCTCGCCCGGGTCTTCCTCTTCCTCCTCATCTTCCAGTTCGGGCCGGGGAAGCAAGGCGGATGACTTTATGTAGAGAAGGCGCGCGGCCATCACCAGGAACTCGGCGATGTCATCGGGCCGCAATTGCTCCAGCGTCGCCATATAATCCAGATATTGCTGCGTCACTCCCGACAAACTGACCGAGGTAATGGGCAGCTCCTCCCGCTCGATGAGGTGGAGCAGCAGATCCATGGGGCCCTCGAACACTTCGAGCTGGATCACATAATCTTCATTTGACTTGAGCTTGAAAGCAGCGGGCATATCGAAAAAGATGAGCAAGGAGTGTAACTGCTAACGTACTTGATTTTTGGCCACAAGAAGCCACGAAGGCTCGAAGTTTTACGAAGCCACGAAGGAAAAATAAAGAAAAAGGGCATGGTTCAGATCGTCCTTCCTGCAGCTTTACAATTTCATGTGGTCAACGTCTGGCAAAGC
>WGCR01000070.1 GCA_015493675.1 Anaerolineae bacterium | reverse complement strand
GCAGACTGGCATCCTCACCAGCCTGCTCCCGATGATCTGGCCGTGCTCATCTACAGCGGCGGCACCACCGGCGTGGCCAAGGGCATCATGCTCTCCCACTTTGCGCTGGTGGCCAACGCCCATCAAATCCGGGCCTGGGGACAGCTCACGCCCGAAGATGGCATCCTGGCCGTGCTGCCTCTGTTCCACGGCTTCGGCATGAGCGTGACGATGAACGCGACCATCCTTGCCCGCGGGCGCATCGTCCTCCTTCCCCGCTTCAAACGCCACGAGGCGCTGGACGCCATCCAGACGCACCGCCCCACTTTTATGGTTGGCGTGCCCACCATGTTCGTGGCCTTCAACCACATGCCCGACATCGACAAATACGATCTGACGAGCCTCAAGGCCATCTACGTGGGCGCGGCGCCCCTGACCGAGGCCATCAAGACCACCTTCGAGGCCAAGACCGGCGCCCGCATGATCGAAGGCTATGGTCTCACCGAAGCGGTTACCGCCATCATGGCCAACCCCCAGAACGGCCAGCACAAGATCGGCAGCATCGGCATCCCCTTCTCCGATGTCGTGGTGAAGATCGTAGACCTGATCTCGGGCGAGGAGCTGCCGCCGGGCGAGCAGGGAGAGATCGTGCTGCAGAGTCCCACGCTGATGCTGGGGTACTGGCGCCGGCCCGAAGCCACCGCAGACGCCATCCGGGATGGCTGGCTGTTCACAGGCGATGTGGGGTACATGGACGAAGATGGCTATTTCTACATCACTGATCGCAAGAAGGACATCATCATCGTGGGCGGATTCAACGTCTTCCCGCGGGAGGTCGAGGAAGTCCTCTACCAGCATCCCAAGGTGAAAGAGGGCGTGGCCATCGGCGTCCCCGATGATTTCCACGGCGAGCGCATCAAGCTCTTCGTCGTACTGAAAGAGGGCGAGACCGCGACCGAGGAGGAATTCATCGCCTACTTCCGAGAGCGCCTTGCCCCCTACAAAATCCCCTCCGCAGTCGAATTCCGGACCGACCTGCCCAAGAGCGCCATCGGCAAAATCCTGCGCAAAGAACTGCGCCAGGAAAACACCTGATCCTGGCCATCCCGACGACGCCGGTGCTCCTCACCATTTTTCACTCTTACTTTTTTATTTTGACATCTTATGACAAGTCCGCACGGCGGCGAGCTCATCGCCCGAGTCCTCAAAAATCAGAACGTCCCTTATCTCTTCACCCTCATCGGCGGCCATATCTCCCCCATCCTGGTGGGAGCCCGGCACCAGGGCATCCGCGTCATCGATGTGCGAAACGAAGCCACCGCAGTCTTCGCCGCTGACGCCACCGCCCGCCTCACCGGCACTCCCGGCGTAGCTGTAGTTACTGCAGGCCCGGGCGTGACCAACACCGTCACCGCCATCAAGAACGCGCAGGTGGCCCAATCGCCCATGGTGCTCATCGGCGGGGCCGCACCCACCGTGCTGCGGGGCCGCGGCGCCCTGCAGGATGTGGAGCAAATCCCCATCCTCAAATCCGCGGTCAAATGGGCCGCCTCGGTCAAGCGGGTGAAGGATTTGATCCCGACCATGGAGGAAGCCTTCCGCCGGGCGCAAAGCGGCGCGCCCGGCCCGGTCTTCGTAGAAACTCCGGTCGATTTGCTCTATCCCGAAGAGACCGTGCGGGAGCTTTACAGCCTGGGCAAGGGCAAAAGCCTGGGCCAGAAGGCGGTCAATACTTATCTCGGCTGGCACGTCAACCGTATGTTTGCGGGGAAGGAGAGCACACAGCCCGGCCCGACCATCCAGTTTCCTCCTCCCCCGCCCGACGCGGCCAAGACAGCGAAGATCGCCGCTCGTCTCAAACAGGCCGAGCATCCCCTTTTCGTCATCGGCAGCCAGGCCCTGCTGGATGTGGCCCACATCGACGAGGTGGTGGCGGCCATCGAGCGCATCGGCGCGCCGGTTTATCTCTCGGGCATGGCCCGGGGCATGCTGGGCAGGGATCATCCCCTGCAGATGCGGCACAAGCGGCGCATGGCTCTGAAAGAGGCCGATTTCGTGCTGCTGGCGGGCGTGCCCTGTGATTTCCGTATGGATTACGGTCGGCACTTCCGGCGCAGCGCCTTCTACGCTGCAGCCAATCGCAGCAAGCACGACCTGACGATGAACCGCAAGCCCGATGTGGGCGTGCTGGGCGATCCCGGTGCGTTCCTGCGCCTCCTGGCCGCGCACGTCGAGCCTGACGCCGGGCGCTGGGCCGACTGGATCGGGCATCTGCGGGAGCGGGACGAAAACCGCAATGACGAGATCCGACGCAAGGCCCTGGAGCCCGCGGGCGGCGTCAATCCCCTCCATCTCTTTCTGGAACTCGACCAGCTCATCGGCCCGGACGCGGTGTTGGTGGCAGATGGCGGCGATTTCGTGGCCACAGCCGCGTACATCCTGCAGCCGCCCGGCCCCCTGCGCTGGCTGGACCCGGGCCCCTTCGGCACCCTGGGCGTGGGAGCGGGCTTTGCCCTGGCCGCCAAGCTGCACCGCCCCGAAGCCGATGTGTGGATCATCTACGGTGACGGCTCCTTCGGCTACTCCCTCACCGAATTCGATACTTTCACCCGCCACGGCCTGCCCGTGACAGCGCTGGTAGGCAACGACGCCAGTTGGGCGCAGATCGCGCGGGAGCAGATACCGATGTTCGGGGATGATGTGGGCACAGCCCTGCGTCACGCAGACTATCATCTGGCGGCCGCGGGCCTGGGCGCCGCGGGCCTGAAGCTGGACGATCCGGAGTTGGCCGAAGATATGCTGCGGGAAGCCAAAGAAAAAGCCCGGGAGGGTCACCCAACCGTGGTCAACGCCATCCTGGGCAAGAGTGATTTCCGCAAGGGATCGATTTCGATGTAAAAAAGATGAGTCGCACTTCGGAAGTGCGACTCATCTCGTTTAGGCAGCAGCTTGGGCGGCCTTCTTCGCCGCTCGATTGGCTTTCCATTTTTCCAGGCGGTTCACCCGGATGACATAAGCCAGGAGCGTGGCAGAACCACAGGCCCGAGTCGCCGCCATCGTCGCGGATGATGGCCGAGTCCATGCCCGTCATAAGTTGTCTTGATGCGCCTGTCGCCAAGCACTGTTGGCCAAGCAAACTCGGGCTCTGTAGGCGCTTCGCGCCACGAGGGGCGTCCTGCGGCGTCCCCACAATGGGGTTCAAATAGGCGATGAAGGCCCCCTTTGAGGTCGCAGGCCTGAAGGAGTCAGACTTCAGTCGGTAGGCGCAAAACGGGAACTAATTTTTAGACGATTGTAACTATACACCTACCCTTTCATAGCGAGGCAAAAACCACAAAGACACGAAGGGAAAATTAGAAGGTTTTCTTCGTGTCTTCTTAGAGCCTGTTATGAACTTCTTGCCGAATTCTAATCATCTTCATATCATTCGCCTTTCGATTCGCCGCGGATGACGCTGAAAAATCAGATCATCGCGGATTTTCGCAGCAAAAATCCTTTTTCAATCCAAAAAATCCGCGGTGCCGCATCCGCGTTATCAGCGGCGAATCCCACGGGCAGATGCTATAAATTAGCGATTTGATAAGGCTAAAGCGCCTAACAGCTTCTAAACCTTCGCGGCTTCGTGGCAAAGCGTTGTGTGGGATACCTGTATAGTTACAGACGATTACTCATTGCTCTTTGTGGCTCTGAAGTCTGCGACGTTAGCAGCAACAAAACGGCGACGAATCCGGAGACTCGCCGCCGTTTGGCCGCGTTTCAGTATGCCCAGGCCCGCGCGGGACCCAGTCTGCGCCCGTAACGGGCGTTACAAACTTTCAGGGGAGGGAACTCAGTCCTGGCCGGGCAGGCCCAGCGGATTGCCCAGTTTCTTGCCCAGAGGCGAACCGGCAAACTGCTTGAGCTGACCCTTGTGTGCGATGCGGGGTTTCTGATAAGTGTTCTTCTTGTTTTTTTTCATCATAGTTGCTCCTTTGGATAAAGCAAGGGTAAATAATAAGGTCAACTCAGGGTCAGGACTGTTTGGAGCGGCGCACGCCATAGCCAATGCCAACCACAACCACAGCCACCAGGGCAAACAGGCCAGCGATCAGGGGCCAATTGGGAGAAGAAGGGGTATTGTTCTCGACCTGGAAAGATTTCATTCCCACTGCAGTGGGTGTGCCGTTTTGTACCGTGCCGGTCCAGAAAGTCAAGTCAGGTTCATTGCCGGAGGTGGGGGCGCTGCCACCCGAACCTTCTCTATCTTCAAATTGAGCTGTACCGCTCTGCGTTCCACATCCATCAGTCATCACAACAGCAATAGTTGCTTCGCTACCTTTCTTATTCAGAAAATAGGTGCCTAATGCGTCGCTGGCGAACTCGACAACGTTATCTGTCAAATCATCTGTAGCTGTTGCCAACTCATTGTTTACATCATAGCCAGGATCCGCGCCAGTTTCTGTCCAAGTATCATTATTAGCAGGATAAATCTTGAACGTAAATGGAGGTGCCCCTCCAACAACATTATAGGCAGTCAACTTCAGAGAAGCGCTTTGCCAAGTATTGGCTTCACTTGACAGATCCCAGCCAATATAACCAACCCAAGTAGGCTGACAAGAACCACCACCAGGATCGCCTGAAGCTTGGACATAAACACCAAAGCCATTGCTACAATTGGAACCATCACAAGTTGTATCTTTATCTGGACTGCGGTACGATCCAGCGAAAATAACTGTTGCAGAAACCAACACCATGGCTATAACAACAACCAAGCCAAAGAAAAAACGAGATCGTTTCATCACGAGAACTCCATAGAGATAGTGGGATAGATTGCAAGTTTATATAATCGATTGAAAGTAGAAATCTTTCTAACTCGGGGATTAAGGCCAAGTTGTAGGGGCTGAATTATTCAGGCACACGAAATACGGATAGCCAATAGATACAGCATAATCACCAGGGCCACCGGGCGTGTAAGTGACAAATTGCTGGTTCGTAGCATCCCACTTTAGAACTGCATCAACACCACCTATATCATTGGCTAAATCTGAAGCCATCGAAATTTGTCCCTGATCCAGAGGAATAGAAA
>WGCR01000069.1 GCA_015493675.1 Anaerolineae bacterium | reverse complement strand
TCCTCATGCTGGTCACCGCCATCGGCTACATCACCATCGAAAACCTGCGCACCGGCGGCGAAGAGTTTTGACAGACAACGTTGCCAGCAAAAAGAGCGCAGGCGGCATTTCAATTCATAGCGAGTGTTGATGAAGATGAATGATTAATGAGCAATGATTAAAGATGAGATCAACGAAGTCTTGCTTTAATCATCAATCATTGATCTTCAATCATACAACCGGCCCAAATCCGCAATCCAAAATCCCAAATCCGCAATTCCTCCCCCATGCCCTTCCTCACCATTTCCCACATCTCCAAGACTTTCGACGCCACGCCCGTGCTGCATGACATCAGCCTGGATGTGGTGCGGGGCGAGATCGTGTGCCTGCTCGGGCCCAGCGGCTGCGGCAAAACCACGCTGCTGCGCATCATCGCCGGGTTGGAGCGGCCCGACCGTGGCAAAATCCTGCTGGCAGGCGAGGACATCACGCCCGTCCCCAGCCACAAGCGGGATTTCGGGCTGATGTTCCAGGATTACGCGCTCTTCCCGCACATGACCGCGGGCGAAAACATCGCTTTCGGGCTGAAAATGCACGGCTGGACGCAGCAGCAGATCGAGGAGCGGGTGACCGAACTGTTGGCGCTGGTGGATCTGGCGGGGTATGAGGCGCGCCCGGTGTACGAGCTCAGCGGCGGGCAGCAGCAGCGGGTGGCCCTGGCCCGCAGCCTGGCTCCTAACCCCCGCCTGCTGATGTTAGACGAGCCCCTGGGCGCGCTGGATCGCACCCTGCGCGATCAGTTGCTGGTTGAGCTGCGCTCAATTCTCAAACAACTGGGGCAGACCGCTGTCTATGTCACCCACGATCAGATGGAGGCCTTTGCCGTGGCCGACCGGGTGGCGCTGATGCGGGCGGGGCGCATCGAGCAGGTGGGGACGCCCGAGGCGCTTTATCTGCGCCCGGTCTCCCCCTTTGCCGCCCGCTTTCTGGGCATGAGCAACATCCTGGCCGGAACGATCGTTTCGCTGGCCCCGCCCCTCATCGACACGCCAGTGGGGCGCTTGCAACCGGCGGCGTTGCCCGCGGGCCTGCGTCCGGGCGATGCGGTGCAGCTCGTCATCCGGCCCGAGGGCGCCCGCGTGGCCCGCGAGCATCTCTCCGGCCCCAACCATCTCACGCTGACTCTGGTCAATCGCTCCTTCCGCGGCGCGCACACGCTGATCCAGCTTGCCGGGCCCGGGGCGACGCTGGCCTTCGAGATTCCGGGCCTGGGCTGCACTGCCCGCCCGGGCCAGTCGCTGCATGTGGTCATCGGGCCTGAGGCAATTGTTGTATTTGACAACTGATACTTCGTTTGGCACTATTCTTGCCATGAACGATCTAACCCGATATCCCTTTGAAATTCGCCCGCTTTCTCAGGAGGAGGGTGGGGGATATCTTATCTCTTTTCCCGATTTTTCCGAGTGCATTTCCGATGGCGAAAGCATCGGAGAAGCCATCGCCAATGGCTTCGACGCGTTGTCTGAAACCGTTGCGGCGTTGACGGATATGGGGCTGTCCGCTCCCAAACCGGGCAGCGCAGGAGGAATGAACGCATGAACAGCGCACCACGCTACCACAAACGCACTTTTGCTGTGCTCTTTTTGACCGCGTTGCTCTTGGCTGGCTGTGGCTATGTATTTCAACTGCCGGCCCCATCGTCCTTTGATCATCCCCCTACCGGCACGCCTGGCCCAGTGGATATTTTTTGTCAGGAGCATGGCGGGCGTGTGGAGATGCGCCAATATCCAGATTTATCATGGTATGGCGTCTGCATTTTTGAAGATGATAGCGAATGTGAGGCGACCGATTTTTACAACGGTTCCTGTTTGCCGGGCCAACAAATCGAGGCTCACCCCATCCCCTCCGATACGCTCATTACGCTGGAGCGCACGGTCTGTCTCACTCCTTGTCCCGAATATCGATTGAGCGTTGATGCTCAAGGACATGTGATTTTCGAGGGAATTGCCAATGTCAAGATGATGGGCGTGCAACATGGACAGATCGCTAAGGACGATGTGTGGAAATTGCTTGAGGCATTCAAAGATGCTCGCTATTTTCAGAAATTTGATTCATACACAAGTATGGGGGCGACTTGCGGTACGAACATTTACACGTCCCTGACTATCAACGGCAGAACCAAAAAAGTCAAGCGCTACACCGGTAGCGCTGCGCCCCCGGAGTTGGAGAAACTTGAATTGCTCATCGACGAAATAACCAATTCGGCTCAATGGATCGAGTGAGTGAATTTTGGGGGCATACTCCAAAATCTGCTATCATTCCCCTTCCAAACCGGAAATAGAAAGAAGCAGGGAGAAAATCTCAGAGAATCTCCATGGATCTCCGTGCAACTTCTCGTCCGCCAAGCCAAAATTTCACCGATAAAGCGCGAATTCCCAATCCCCACCTTTCTCCTCATGACCGACATCGAGAAAATCAGGCTGACCAGCCTGGCTACCTGCGCCGGGTGAGCCAGCAAGCTGGCCGCCGAGGCCCTGACGCAGGTTCTGCGTCCCATTCAGGAAATATACGCCGGAGAGACTTACGATGGCCTGCTGGTGGGCCTGGATATCGCGGATGACGCCGCCATCTACCAGGTCGCCGAAGATATGGCTATCGTTATCACCCTGGACTTCTTCACGCCCATTGTGGATGATCCCTTTGCTTATGGCGCGATCGCCGCTGCCAACAGCCTTAGCGACATCTACGCCATGGGCGCGCGGCCGCTGCTGGCCCTGAACGTGGCGGCCTTGCCCAAGAAACTACCCATCGAGGTGGGCGCAGAGATTGTCCGCGGGGGCGCGACCAAGGCCCGCGAAGCGGGCATTCCCGTGGTGGGCGGCCACACCATCCAGGATGAGGAGCCCAAATTCGGGCTGGTGGCGGTGGGCGTGGTGCATCCCGACAAAATCATCCGCAAGCGCGGCGCCCGCCCGGGCGATGTGCTGCTGCTGAGCAAACGCCTGGGCGCTGGGGTTATCACCACCGGCCTGATGCGGGATACGGCTGCGCCCGAGGAGATCGCCACGGTGACCGCGGGCATGTTGACGCTGAATCGGGCCGCCAGCGAGCTGGCCCGGGCCCATAACGTGCACGCCATGACCGATGTCACCGGCTTTGGCTTGCTGGGCCACGGCTGGGAGATGGCGGAGCAGTCGGGCGTGGGCCTGACGATCGACTACACGGCGCTGCCCTGGTATGCGGGCGCCAGGCGCCTGGGCGAGGACTGGACTTATCCGGGCGGGGCGTTTGATAACAAGCTGTTTTATGGCCCGCACGTCAGCTTCGATTCGGGCATGGAGGAATGGGAGCAGATGCTCTGTTTTGGGCCAGAAACCTCGGGCGGGCTGCTGATGGCGTTCGATCCCGCCGATGCGAAGCGGGCGCTGGCCGACGCCAGGGAACAGCAAATCGATCTGTGGCGCATCGGTCGCGTGGTTGCGGAGGATGGCATTCAGGTGATAGCATAGGGGCGTTCCTGTCATTCATCATTCCCCGTTCCGGAGGAACTATGAAAAAGACCCTTGTCATTTTTCTCTTTGTGGCGTTGCTGATTCTATTGCTGACAGCGTGCAGCAAAAAAGCCACGCCCACCATCTCGGAACCGCCCCACACGCCACCCACGCCGACGCAATTTACGCAGTCCCTGCCTATCCAGGGAAGTGAGGAGGCCACGCCGGAGTCGGGCCTGGCTCATCCCACCGAAAGCCCGCTGCCCACGCCGGTCAGTCCATTGC
>WGCR01000068.1 GCA_015493675.1 Anaerolineae bacterium | reverse complement strand
TGCAAATGTTCTGGGTAACTGGAATGCGTTGATGGGCCCAAGCGCCCGCCCAAAGTTATTTTGACCTTACCGACCTTTTTTATTGAGGGAGTGCTCTGGCGCTTACACTTTCAGCGAAGGCGCCGACACCCGATTAGCAGATTTTCTTACCCATTGAGGTAAAGGAGTGAAGGCGATGATGGTTCCCCCTATACACACGAAACGCCGCATCCACTTGGCCGCCGCTGTTTTTCTCAGCGTCATTTTCGTCATTGTTTTGGCGTCATTGATGATCCAGCCTACGGCGGCTGTGACCCAAACCCAGCCAGCAGCCAGCATCGCCGGGCCTCATGCCCCGTCAGGGGTTTCCACCATCGGCGATTTCGTCTGGCTGGATGATGATCGTGATGGCAATCAGGACGCCGGTGAAGCCGGCATTGATGGCGTTCTGGTCAATCTCTGGCTGGATAATGGCGATCATAGTTTTAATCCTAATGAGGACACCCTGGTTGATCAGAAAACGACCGGTGATAATCCCAGCACGCCTGGCGCTGAACAGGGATGGTATTTATTCGATCAACTGGATGGCGTTAATTATTATTGGGTGGAGATCGATAGCACCAACTTCGATCCCGGGGGCCCGCTGGAAAATTATGATCTTACCAGTGACGGCTCCTATGGCTCATCGCCCATGGGCGTAGATCTCCCTACTGAACCTTACGACTTTGCGGATGCTGACTTCGGTTATGCGCCCCAGGCGGCCACCATTGCCGTGACCAAGACCGCAGATCCCGCCAGCCTGCCCGAGCCCGGCGGGCCGGTTACTTTCACGGTGACCATCGATAATCAGAGCTCGTCGGCGTCGGTGACCATCGACACGCTCTCCGATGATGTCCATGGCAATCTGAATGGTCAGGGCGATTGCGTTGCGCCCCAGACCATCGCCGCCGGAGCCAGCTATTCCTGCCAGTTTTCCGCCACTGTCTCCGGTAATGCGGGCGATAGCGAAACTGATGTGGTTACTGCTTCGGGTTCAGACAGCAATCAGAATTCGGTGAGCGGACAAGACGACGCGGTTGTTTCCATCACCGATGCTCCCTCCTCGATGCAGGTGCTGAAAAGCGCTAACCCCGCCAGCTTGCCCGAGCCCGGCGGCACGGTCACCTTCACTGTCCAGATCAATAACACCAGCTCCGCCGACAGCATTACCGTCAACACCCTCACTGACTCCATCCATGGCAACCTGAACGGTCAGGGCGATTGTTCTGTGCCCCAGACCATCCCTGCCGGAGGCAGTTACGCCTGTCACTTTACAGCCAATGTCACCGGCAACAACGGCGATGTGGAAACGGACACGGTCACCGCAGGCGCCACAGATGATGACGGGGGATCACTCAGCGGCTCGGACGACGCCACCGTCACCATCACCAACGCTTCCTCCTCCATCATCGTCACCAAAGGCGCCAATCCCACGACGGTTCCTGTTCCGGGCGGTGATGTCACTTTCTCCGTCCATATCGAAAACACCAGCTCTGCAGACGCTATCACCATCGACAGCATGGTCGACAATGTTTACGGTGATTTGAATGGTCAGGGCACTTGTGCTGTGCCTTTCACTTTACAGCCCGGCCAAACATATGATTGTAATTTTGTGGCTCATGTCAGCGGTGACGCAGGCGACAGCCATACCGATACGGTCAACGCCAGCGGGACAGACGATGACGGGGAGCCTGTATCGGGAGAAGGCACAGCGATTGTAACCATCACCAGTGTTGCTTCCGCGGTGGTGGTCACCAAAACTGCAGATCCGACCTCCATCGAGGAGCCGGGCGGCCCGGTGACCTTCACCGTGCGGATCAACAACACCAGTTCGGTCAACAGTATCACCATCAACGAGCTGACGGACACCATTTACGGTGATCTGAATGGCAAGGGCTCTTGTTCTGCGCCCCAAACTATCGCCGCCGGTCATTTCTATGAATGTCAGTTCACCGAGAACGTCACCGGGACAGCGGGCGACAGCGAAACAGACACCGTCACCGCCATCGGCGTCGATGAGAATGGCGACACCGTCGGAGATTGTGACACTGCTACGGTGAACATTATCAGTCCTGTCTCTTCCATCCAGTTGACCAAAACCGCTGATTCAGTGCAACTTGTCGAACCGGGGGGATTGGTGCAATTCACCATCGCCATCACCAATACCAGCACCAGCGGTCGGGCTGTCACCATCGATTCGTTGACCGATGACGTCTATGGCGATTTGAATGGCCAGGGCACTTGCAGTGTTCCACAGACAATCAACGCGGGCCAGTCTTATACATGCGCCTTTCTCGTTAATTATACCGGCGTCCCCGGTGATTTTCAGGTGGATATCGTCACAGCCAGCGGTTCGGACACCCAGAGCAATCCCGTTCAGAGCAGCGATAGCGCCCATATCAGCATCATTGATTCGCCTTCTTCGTTGGCGATGACCAAGGTGGCCAATCCCACCAGCGTGCCCGAACCGGGCGGCGTCGTCACCTTTACGTTCAGTATTACCAATACCAGCGCCGTAGACAGCATCACCATCGATACGCTGACTGACTCCATCTACGGCAATCTTGATGGCCGCGGCGACTGCGCCGTGGGGCGGACGCTGGCTGCGGGGACCTCGTACACATGTCGTTTTTCGACTACCGTCAGCGGCAATGCCGGTGACAGCGAGACCGATATTGCCATCGTCACCGGCACCGATGACGACGGCAATGACGTGCACGCCAGCGATGACGCCACGGTCAATATCACCGATGTGCCCGCGTCGATCGCTCTCACCAAGACGGCGAATCCCACCAGCCTTCCCGAGCCCGGTGGAACGGTCACCTTCACGGTGGTCGTTACCAACACCAGCCCCGCCGACGAGGTCACCATCGAAACGTTGACCGATGACATTCACGGTGATCTGAATGGCCGGGGCGATTGCGCTGTTCCGCAAGTGCTGGCTGTGGGCGCTGTGTACGAATGTCATTTCACCGCCACGGTCAACGGCAATGCCGGTGATGTCGAAACCGACACCGTAACCGCCACGGGCACGGATGATGACGGCAGCGGCGTCAGCGCCAATGACGATGCTGATGTATTTATCACCGATGTATTGCCCACCATCGTGTTGACCAAGACCGCTCATCCCAGCGTGGCGCCTGAACCGGGCGGCGTGGTTTCCTTCACCATCACCATCAGCAATACCAGCCCCGCCGATCCCATCGATATTTTGACGCTGGCCGATTCGGTGTATGGCGATCTGAATGGCATGGGCGACTGCGTCCTGCCTCAGACCCTGCCTGTGGGGGGCAGCTATTCCTGCACCTTCCAGCAGATTGTCCGCGGCCGCGAGGGCGATACGCACACCAATGTCGCCATTACCTCCGGTTTCGATGATGAGAATAATCCGGTGGTGGATAGTGATGAGGAAATCGTGACTATCGGGCCGCCCAGCGGTGAACCCGGCTGTATCAGCGGCTACAAAGTAGACGATCAGCATGTCGGTCTGCCAGACTGGCGCATCCACGTCCGCCCTGTGGGCGCTCTCAATCCCGAGTACGTCACCCATACTGATGGCTCCGGCTATTTCGAGTTTCAGGGACTGGCGCCCGGACAATGGGAAGTCTGGGAGGAGATGCAAGCTGGCTGGGAGCCGGTCACTTCGGAACGCTTCGAGGTGACGGTCTTCAGCGGGCGCAACTGCACGCAGGTGCGTTTCAAAAATCGGCAGACGACAACGACTCCCACGCCAACGAACACACCAACGAACACACCAACGAACACGCCGACGAACATGCCGACGAATACACCTACGCTCATCCCCTCGGAAACGCCAACCAACACTCCCACGCTCATCCCCTCGGAAACGCCAACCAACACCCCCACACTGACACCGACGAACACGCCCACCCCTACGTCCACGAACACCCCCGGTTGTCCGTGCCCGACGCCAACGCCCACCCCCACGCTGCCGCCTGGATGTAGTGCCAACAGTCGCCTGCAATTCAATGTCTGGGGGCGGCAATACAGCATTCCTCTCTGGGATGACGCCCATGTCTGGTCTGTGAACGCGTTGCCCTGGCAGCGCGCCACCACATTTACCATCACATCCTATTCCGGGCCTGTGACATGGACCTTGTATCAACCCTACTGGAATAAGCAGGACGGCGGTTACGTCTACACCTATCCTGGCGGACATGCCGGTGAGGATTTCACCATGTATGTGCATACCAGTTGTGGCACGTTGCAGTTGCAGGGAGCTATCGACGATCCAACGCCCACGCCAGGAGCGCCCTCCGGAATGCCTCATCAGATTTGGGTGCCCATCATCACCAATGTCGGGGCCGGCGCCGCCAATTCGGCGCCTACCGCCACCCCTGTTTCACCCACTGCCACACCCGTTGTCCGTCATCCCTACAATGCGTCGGTCGGGGGTCTGAAAACGCCGAACGATGTGGCTTACAACCCGGACACACAGCGGCTTTACATCTCTAACCGTGATGCTGATTCGGTGTTGGTGCTGAATGCCGCCAATCTGCAGCGAGTGGCGTTGGTGCAGGTGTGCAGTCAACCCTTTGGTCTGGATGTCAACACCAGCACCAACAGGGTCTATGTCGCCTGCGCCGGCAGTCATCAGGTAGCCGTCATCGACGGCGCTACAAACAGTGTGATGAAAAAGATCGATGTGGGATATTTCCCCACTTATGTTGACGTCAACGAAAGCGCCAATCGCATTTATGTTGTTAGCCACGACAACAGTCGGTTGGAAGAGATCAATGGGTACACCAATCTTGTCTTGCGGCATATCGGCGTTGCAGCCGGCGCTTTTGGTTTGGCGGTCAATGAAAACCAGAATCGCGTGTATGTTGGCTCCCGGGATCAGAACAAGATCACGGTGATAGACGTGTCTGATTGGCGGATACTCAAGACCTATCGGGCGAACGATGAGGATCTGCGGGGCAGCCCCTATGCCCTGGCGTTCAATCCTGTTACCAATCGCCTGTATGTCACCTACCGCGGGCCCACCTTCTTCACGAGATTGGGGGTGTTCCAGGCGACCACTGAGGGCTTGCGACGCATCACCAATGTGGAGCTTCCTGATGGCGGCCGGGATGCTACCGGGCGTCTGAGCATCAATCAAAGCGCCGGTCACATTTTCATCCCCAACACCAAATCAAACACGGTCACCGTGCTGGACGGCGCCACGAATCATATCCTCGTCACCATTGCGACAGGGCAGCAGCCCTTTGGCGTCGCCGTCAATGTGCAGGATCATCTGGCGTATGTGGCTGCCAAAGGCAGTAATCAGCTCTGGGTGGCGCCCGACGTCTACTAATCACACAATCGTTTTTCTCACAGGGCGGAGTCGAAAGGCTCCGCCTTTCTTTATGTGCGGTGGTGGCGTCGTATAATGATGCCGTCAATCGTAACCGCTAAGGTCGTTTTCGCTTGAATGAACCTGACAGGTTTGAGTGGAAAAAGACAACCAACTGGCATACGTTAGCAGTTACCGTCAATCCTTTTTGGCTCTCTGAGGAATTATGGGGTAAATCCCCACATTCCGGATGTTTTCGCCTAGAGGGCATTGCCTTTTGCGGCTATCTCCCTACAACAGCTCAGAGTGTCTGAGTGACACCCCACAAAAGCTCAGAGAACCTCCTTTTTACAGAGAGCAATCACTATGATTCATATCATTGGTTTGGGCCCGGGCGATCCCGAGCTCATCACCCGCAAAACCTGGTCCCTCATCACCGCTGCGCCCGAAATCTGGGTGCGCACCCGGCAGCATCCCGCTGTGGATGCGGTCGCACAGCAAACCATCGTCCATAGCTACGATCACCTTTACGAAAGCCATGAAGATTTCGCGGCCGTTTATGCCGCCATCGCCGCCGATATCGTGGCCCGCGGCCGTGAGGACGATGTCATCTACGCCGTGCCGGGCGATCCCGCGGTGGCCGAGATCACCCCGCAGCTTATTCGTCAGCAGGCGGAGAATGCTGAGATTCCCGTCACCATTCATCCCGCGGTCAGCTTTCTGGAACCCACCTTCTCCGCATTGGGCGAGGATCCTATCCGCGGCGTGCAGGTGACAGATGCCCAAACGCTGGCGGAAGACTATCATCCCCGCGGCTCTCAGGGCATGGGGCTGTTGGTTCCCCAGCTTTACAGCCGTTTGCTGGCGGGCGACGTCAAATTGACGCTGATGAACGCCTATCCTGATGATCATCCGGTCACCCTCATCTCCGGCGCTGGCACGCCCGATCTGCGCCTGCGGCAGATGCCCCTCTATGAGCTGGATCGCAGCGATGATCTGGATGATCTGACCACGCTCTGGGCGCCGCCGCTGGCTCATGCCGCCACCTACGCCGACTTGCAGGAGATCATTGCCCACCTGCGGGCCCCGGGCGGCTGCCCCTGGGATCGCAAGCAGACCCACCAGAGCCTGCGCCCTTATTTGCTGGAGGAAACCTATGAAGTGCTGGATGCTCTGGATGCGGAGGATAGCGACGCCCTGAAAGAGGAGCTGGGCGATCTGTTGATTCAGGTGGCCCTGCATGTGCAAATCGCCACTGAAGAGGGCGAGTTCAAGCTGGCGGACGTGATTCGATACGTGGTCGAGAAGCTCGTTCGCCGTCATCCCCACGTTTTTGGCGATGTCAGCGTGCAGGATGCCGATGATGTGGCCCGCAACTGGGAAGCCATCAAGCGAGAAGAGCGCAAACAGAACGGTGAGGCCGCGAAGAAGAAAACGCTGCTGGATGGCATTCCCGCGTCGCTCCCCGCGCTTTCCCGTGCCCAAACCATTGTTTCCCGGCTTTCGCGAGTGGGGTATCCCCTGCCGGCGCCGCAATCGTTGACCGAGGAAGCGTTGGGACGGCGGTTGCTGGCTCTGGCCGAGCTGGCGGAAGTCTCGGGCCTGGATGCTGAAGCAGCGCTGCGAACGGTCGCCGCGCGCTTGCGAGAGGCGCTTGTGGCCTTGGAGCAGGAGGCGGCAGCGCAGGATCGGGATTTCGGGACGTTGGATATGGAAGCCCAGCAAGCGTTATGGCGGCAATGGCTGGACTCCTCAGATTGACATCCCAAACCAACCCGTCTAAAATAACCATCGGTGCGTCCTTGTGTCTTACGGGACCACCGATTTTTTTGCATCTTCTCAAGAAAAGCGCCACGCACTTTGTTTCCTGACAGGAGTCGCTTGTGTCCTTTCGACGTTATTTGCCCCTCTATCTGGGGATTTTCCTCATTGCCCTCAGCACGCTGGTGTTGGAGATTGCCCTGACGCGCGTTTTCAGCGTGTCGTTGTGGTATCAATTCGGTTTCATGATTATCAGTACGGCGCTGCTGGGCTTTGGCGCCAGCGGTTCGTGGCTGGCCGTGCGCCGGGATGCTTTCGAGGGCGACATCTATGCCAAGCTGACCCGCAGCACCCTGTTTTACAGTATCAGCGTCCTCATCGCTTTTTTCGTGATGGTCCACATTCCCCTGGATCCGCTGAAACCGCTGTTGCCCGGCACCGAAAATCCCCAGGCGGCCACCATTGAGCTGGTGCTGTACATGGGGCTGTATTACGCGGTCATCGTGGCGCCCTTCTTCTTCGCCGGTCTCACCCTGGGGCGGGCCTTCTCGGTGTGGTCGAAAGATGTGGGGCGACTTTATTTCTCTGATCTCATCGGCGCTGGCATTGGCAGCTTTCTGGTGGTGATGGCCCTTTACGCTTTTTCCGGACAGCAGGTGGTGGTGCTGGCCAGCATTGCTGCCGGTCTGGCTGCGCTGGCTTTCAGCTTCGCTGTGGGCAAGGAGGCCCGACGCGTCTGGTTGCGACCGCTCAGCCTCGCGCTTTATACGCTGCTGCTGATTGCTGTGATTTTGCCCTTTGCCGACCGGATCTTTCAGCTTTACATTCCTCCCAGCAAGCCCCTGCACATTGCCTATGACAAGCGGGATTTCCCGGACGTGACCCTGGAATTTACCGGCTGGACGCCATTCAGCCGCATCGACGTCATGTCGCAGCCCGGGATGAAGGGCCAGGCCTGGGGTTTGAGCGGCGCTTACAAGGGCCCGCTCTCCGAGCAGAAATTCATCACCATCGACGCCGCGGCCATGACTGCCATCAACAAGTGGGGCGGCACGCGCGATGAAATCCAGTGGGTGAATGCGTTGCCCAGCAGCCTGGTGTATCGCTTGCAGCAAAATCCCAATGTGCTGATTATCGGGCCGGGCGGGGGCATCGATGTGCTGGTGGCCTGGTACAATCAGCCCAAACAGGTCACCGCCGCCGAGATCAATCCTCTGACCGTGGGCATCATGCAGAATCAGTACCGGGAGTACTCGGGCGGGCTTTACAGCGACATTCCCAATGTGGATGTGCAGGTGGCGGAGGGGCGCAATTTTGTCGCCCGCTCCAAAGACACTTACGATGTCATCCAGTTTTCGCAGGTGGATACCTGGGCCGCGGCCGCGGCGGGCGCTTACAGCCTCACCGAGAATTATCTTTACACCCAGGACGCGTTCCGGGACTACATCAGCCATCTTTCTGATGATGGCATGTTGGCCATCGGGCGCTGGTATTTTGATCCGCCAGGCCAGCCTTTGCGTCTGGTCACCATCGGCTCCGCGGCCCTGGCCGAGATCGGCGTCACCGATCCTTCCCAGCATTTCATTGTGGTGCGGGCGGGCGACACCTCCAATGTGATCATGAAGAAGTCGCCCTACACTGCCGAGGAGATTGCCCGCATCCGCGAGATCACCGGGCCGCTCTATTTTGACGTGCTTTACGCCCCCGACATGCTGGACGCCCCGGACAACCCCTTCGCCGATTTCTTCAACGCCGAAGACAAACAGGCTTTCTACGACAGCTATCCTCTGGATGTCTCTCCCACCAACGATGACAAGCCTTTCTTTTTCGAGTATTATGGCTGGACCAACTTCGGCACTTTCCGCAGCGGCAAACTCACCCTCACCATTCTGCTCATCCAGGCGCTGATTCTGGCGGCGGCGCTGATTATCTGGCCGCTGTGGCGCTTCCGTCGAGATGGGCTCAACACCCGTGGCTCAAAACGGTTCTTGCTGTACTTCGTGGCCCTGGGCACAGGTTTCATCTTCATCGAGATCGGCCTGATGCAGCGTTTTATCCTCTTCCTGGGGCATCCCACCTTTGCCTTGTCGGTGGTGTTGTTCTCGCTGCTGCTCTTCAGCGGTTTGGGCAGCTATCTCTCGGGCAGATTGGCTCCCCGGAATACCGATCCCCGCGCGGTGTTGCGGTGGATCATCCCATCGCTGGCCGTGCTGATGGCGTTGTACATCTTCATGCTGCCGCCCGTGTTGCAGTGGGGATTGGGTTGGTCTACGCCTGTCCGTATTCTGTTCTCCATCCTGCTCATCGCCCCCCTGGGGCTGTTGATGGGCATGCCCTTCCCGCTGGGCTTCCGACTGGTGGCGCAGGTGAATGAACCTCTGGCGCCGTGGGCCTGGGGCGTCAACGGTTTCGCCTCTGTGGTGGGCTCCATCCTCTCTGTGATGCTGGCCCAGACCATCGGCTTTTCTCTGGTCATGGCCCTGGCTATTCTCATCTACCTGCTGGGCCTGGCCGCATTGCTCTCTCTGCGGACGGATGGGCCTTCTGCCGCCGTCCAAACAGCATGACGCGCATGGCCCCTCCCGGAGTATAAAAAAAGGGGCCGTCCACATGGATGGCTCCTTTTACAAAGTGTCGGGGCGAGAGGACTTGAACCTCCGACCTCACGGACCCGAACCGTGCGCGCTACCGGACTGCGCCACGCCCCGATACCTTCGGTATTATACTGAAATTGGAACGGTAATGCAATTTGGACGGACGTTTTCATTCTCCCTGACAGCCTCCCCTCAGAGAATAGGGGGAATTTTTCACATCTGAATTTGTGAGGGATCGTCTCTCTGTGGCATAATTGTTCGGTTGTCGCAAAAAAAGGGATTCATTTGATCCCTTGAAATCTTTTCTGTCATCGGCCCTTCATTTGCGGAGTTGACCGGTGACTATTCAATCCATAGAAAAGGAGAAAAATCTATGACTGAGTACGAAATGGTGACCCTTTTCCATCCGAATCTGGATGAGGAAGGCGTCGAAAAAGCCTCTCAATGGCTGCAAGACCGCATCACATCTCTGGGCGGGGAAGACATTCAGGCGATTCCCTGGGGACGTCGCAAGCTGGCTTTTCCCATCCAGAAGCAACTGGAAGCCACTTATATCCAGTTTGATTTCAAAATGGACGGTTCAAAAGTTTCTGAACTCACCCGGGCCATGGGCATTAGCGAAGACATTATCCGGCAGTTGATTATTCGCAAGCAGGATCGTTAAAACACCCGTTGCCGAAAGAGACGTTATTGTAGCCAAGCGTTCAGCGAGGAAGGTAGAGATGACCAGGAGCTTGAACAAAGTTATGATTATCGGCAATCTTGGGCGTGATCCCGAGATGCGTTACACGCCCAGCGGCAAGCCGGTTACGACTTTCAGCGTCGCTACCAGCCGCACTTGGGTTACATCCGATGGCGAACGTCGCGAGGCCACTGAATGGTTCAACGTGGTGTCATGGAACAATCTCGCCGAAATCTGCAATCAATTCTTGCGCAAAGGCTCCCGCGTCTATGTGGAAGGCCATTTGCAGTCCCGAAACTGGGAAGATGACAATGGCTGCCGCCACTATCGCACCGAGCTGGTAGCCAATGAGATGCTCATTCTGGATCAGCGTAATCACAATACGCAGCGCCATGAGGCCTCCTCCTTTGTTGATGAGGACGAAGGCCCCGATCTTCCCTTCTAACGTATCAACTATTTTCTCATTGTAAACAGCGCCTTTTTGGGGCGTTTGACCTGAATTATCCGAGGTAAAAAGATGGCAGAAGAAAACACCCAACCGGTTTCCGAAGAAACTGCAGCGCCCGCCGCAGCCAGTGAAAAGAAGGAAGCGCCCGCCGCGCCTGCTTCTGAATCCAGACCAGCGCCTACGCGGCGTTCTTATTCCCCGCAGCGCTCCCGGCCCGCCCCTCGTGGCCGCAATTCTCGCGCCCGCCGGGCCAAGGTCTGTCAGTTCTGCGTGGAAAAAACAGAGTATATCGATTACAAAAAGCCCGAGCTTTTATTGCCCTACATCAGTCCCTATGGCAAGATGTTGAGCCGCCGCCGCACCGGCGTTTGCGCCAAACATCAGCGCAGCCTAGCTATTGCTATCAAGCGGGCTCGCTTCCTGGCTTTATTGCCCTACACCGCTGAACACATCCGGCGTTTCGGCTCCTGATACCCGCAGAACGAGCGGTAAAAAACTGATGATTGGGTCCAGTCATCACTGATTTTCGACAAACTCGTGAGGCATAGGAGCTGATTTCCTATGCCTTACTTTGTTTTTTGTGAGGCAAATGTTATGGCAAAGAAGACTAAAGAGAAAAAACCTGATGATCTCAAACATGCACAGCCGCGACGTCATGCCAGCCGTCGTCGTCATGAGCAGGAAGTCCAACGCCGTATTTATATCGGGTTGGGCGTCGTGCTGGCGCTGGTCGCGATACTTATCGCCATTGGCGCTATCAACGAATACGTGATCAAGCCCAACAAGCCGGTGGCTGTTGTGAACGGCGATAAAATCTCCCAGGAGGCTTTCAAGCGCCGCCTGCGGTTCGAGCAGGATAACCTGGTTTCTCAGATCAATCAGTATCTGCAATTTGGCGAGCAGTTCGCAAACGGCGGGCCCAATCCTTTTATTTCCACCGTGCAGCCATTTTACAATCAACTGGCTGATCCCCAGCAGCTTGCTTATACGGTACTGGATAAAATGATTGAAGAAACCGTCGTGCATCAGTTGGCGCCGCAATACGACGCCACGGTCACGCCCGAAGAGGTGCAGGCCGAAATCGAGCGGCAGTTTGGCTATGATCGCGAGGCAGAACAGGCCAATGCGGGTTCTTCTGATACCATGACCAATACCGCCCCGGTTATGACTGAGGACGAGTTCCAGCAGCGGTATAATGATTATATCCAGAATATGGCGAATAAAGGCAGCCTGACAGAGGAGGAGTTCCGCGATCTTTTCGCCACCTTCCTCATGAAAGACAAGCTGGCCCAAAATGCGCCGCTGGAATTTGATAAGACGGATGAAGCTGTCAAAGTCCGGTACATCCTCATCAAGCCCGAGCCTGAAGTGCCGTTGGTCAAACGCGAAGCTGACGCCCTCAAGGCTATCATGGATGCCCGCAAGCGCATTGTAGATGATGGCGAGGACTTTGCCACCGTGGCCAAAGAAGTGTCGGAAGACCCCGGCAGCGCCCCCAATGGCGGCGATTTGGGCTGCTTCGGCAAGGGCCAGATGGTTCCTGAGTTCGAAAAAGCCGCTTTCGATTTGGAAAAGGGCGAAGTCAGCCAGCCTGTCGAGACTGATTTCGGTTATCATATCATCCAGGTGTATGACATCAAACCTGATGAAGGTAAGGTCTGCGCCCGCCATATTCTGATTCGCGTCGATCGTTCTCCTGACAAGGAGGCTATCGATAAGGCCGACGCCGAGGCCCTGAAAAAGGCGGAAGAAGTCAAGGCCCGCATCGAAGGCGGCGAGGACTTCGCCACTGTCGCCAAAGAGGTTTCTGACGACGAAACCACCGCCTCCAAGGGCGGCGATCTGGGCTGGGTGTTCAAGGGTCAGATGGGCGACGCCTTCGATGAAGTCGCTTTCTCATTGGAACCGGGCCAGATCGGCGGGCCTATCAAGATGGATGATGGCTACGCCATTATCCTGGTGGAAGAGAAAGACCCCGAGCATCAGGTGGACGAGAAAGAGATGGAAACCCGCCGCCAGCAGGCCTTCAATGACTGGTTGAACGCCCAGGTGGCCGCCGCGGATGTGACCAAGAATCTGACGCCCGAGATGATCCCGCCATTGCCGGCCGATCTCCAACAGGTAGTGCGTGATCTGTCGATTCAGCTTCAGCAGCCGGCTCAGCCCGCGCCTCCTGCGGAACAGCCGACGCCATGAGCGGCTGCACGCCGATAAGGAATGAAAATAGAACGCAGACACATCTGATGCCCACAGATTCTCGCAGATTATCCTGATTTTATCTGTTTTATCTGCGTAGATCGGCTTTTTCTGCGTCATCTGCGTTCTATTTATGAAGCAGACGACGCCTACAACAGCTCCCTGATAAAAAACAAACGCCCGGGCCGAGTGACCGGCCCGGGCGTTGCGATCTGCGTTCTGCGGTGTTCGTTTGCCGCTTCCGCTTGAGGCTCGAAGCGGAAGCCGTTTTTCGATAGCCTGCCCCAATTTTGAGACCCACCCCAGAGCAACGTTCGTTTTGACAATTACGCCAAATTTAGCGTAAAATACCACCGTGCGGCGACGTAGCCAAGTGGTTAAGGCAGAGGTCTGCAAAACCTCCATCGCGGGTTCGAATCCCGCCGTCGCCTCTCTTTCGAACGCCGGGATTGCTCCTGGCGTTCTTTTTGGCTCCGGCTGATATTCTTGACGTTCGCGTCCGGGGCTGTTATTATTTTGCTATCCACGCAATGCGCTACATCGTTCCCCTTTGTGGGGCGGTGGCGGAATTGGCAGACGCAGCGGACTTAAAATCCGCCGGGCGCAGGCCCTTGTGGGTTCGAGTCCCACCCGCCCTACTATCTCTCCGAACGATGCACACCGCCTGGCTTTTTCTTGAGCCGGGCTTTTTTGTGGGAGCCCCGTTCTTCCCTTATCCGAGATCCCAGACTATGACTGTCGAAGCCCGCAAGATGGGCCGCAATCTCTCGCTGATCACCATCAACAAGGTCATTCAGTTGATGGGGGGAGCGCTATGGGCGATTGTTGTGCCGAGGTGGATGGGGCCAGAGCGTTATGGTCAATTTGCATTGGCCATGTCTCTCTCGTTGCTGTTGTGGTGGGTGGGGGATCTGGGCGGATTGGAGGTGTTCGGGCGTCACATTCCGCCGTTATCCAGGAATGATCCGGACGCTGCGCGTGAGCTTTTCGGTCAGGCGTTTATTCTGCGGGTTCTCATCGCCTTTTCGTTGATTCCTCTGATGCTGGTGGCGGGGCCGATGATTGCGCCGTGGCTGAAAGGGTGGCCCTCCTTTTTGATTGCGGTGTCCGCGGGCCTGCACATCATTTCCTGGAGCAGCTTTCATCTGCTTTACGCCCGCAAGGAGATGGGGAAATGGGCCATGGAGCTTTCATGGCGGCTGATGACGCAATTGCCCCTGGTGCTGCTGGCGGGCAAGTGGAGTCTGACGGCCCAGATGACGGCCTATGCCGCCAATGAGGTGATTTATCTGGCATTGGCGCTCTGGTGGACGCGGGACTGGTTCAGTTGGCGGGCGCTCAAGCCGCATCTGTCCTTTCTGAAACCCTATTTGCGGATGGGGCTGGGTTTTTGGGCCACCAATGTCGGCCTGATCCTGCTCTTTCGCACCGGCACGCTGATGGTGCAGCTTCTGACAGGACAGTCGGCGCAGGTGTCTTTTTATGATTTGGCCCTGACGGTGTTCTTTTTGATTTTTACCATTATCGATCAGTTGATTCGCTCCTTTCTGCCCACAGTCACTGAATTTCATGAAGGCGGGCAGCAGGATCGGGTAGGGCGCTGGCTGCAAGTGTTGACGCAGTGGGGCGCGGCGCTGGCTGTGATCGCTGTCATTGCTGTGCAATACACCGCTGACTGGATTTTACCCTTCATTCTCGGTGGCGATTACGTGGAGGCGGCGACGGTGTTGCGAGTGATGTTGCTTTCGTTGCCGGCGCTGGTGCTGGTGGGCGTGGGCACAGTGGCCGCTGCCGTGCATCAACGTCCCAGAGTGAAACTGGCGGCGATTCTGGTGGGAGCCCTGGTTTTCTGGGGCAGTGCGCTTGTTGTGACCCCGCGCTATGGCGCAGTGGGCGCCGCCTGGGCGTTGACGGTCGGTTTGAACGTCTATGCGTTGCTGCTTTTCGCCCAAGTTCGTCATGCGTTGAGATTGCCGTGGCGCAAACTGATCGGCCTCTTTTTATTGGCTATTCCCTTTCTGTTGGCCCGAAATTTTGTGACCCCGAACTTTCTTGTGGCCCTGGCATCTTCGGTGGGCGCGGCGGCATTGTATCTAGGCGGCGCTATCGCCCTGCGATTGATCTCGCGTGATTTTGTGCAGATGCTGTTGCCATTGCTGTCCGGCCGCCCCCGCTCCGCCTAGGGCCTGTTATGAACTTTTTGTCAAATTCTAATCGTTTTCCTATTGTTCGCCTTTCGATTCGCCGCGGATGACGCTGAAAAATCGGATCATCGCGGATTTTTGCAGAAAAGAGCCTTTTTCAATCCGAAAAATCCGCGAAAACCTGTCGTATCCGCTTGACGAGGCCAAAGTGTATAACAGCTTCTAGGGAGCCGGGATGACAATTTTGTAAACCGGATGCCCTTCCTGGCTGATTCCTTCCAGCACCGGGCCTGGATTTGGAGCAGTTTGTGTGGGCGAGACAATCGTGGATCGGGCCGGGGTGGCAGGCGTTGTCTGGGTGGCGCTGAAACCAAACCAGGCGAAAACCGCGCTCATGATGGTCATGACGGCCAGGAAGATGAGCAGCAGCCCTTTCCACGGGCTTGCCTGTTGGGCGGGCGCTTTTTGTTCCTGCCAGATGAATGTCACGTCTCCCACGCGGATGCGATCGCCATCATTGAGCAGGGTGAGCGATGCCAGAGGCTGGTCGTTGATGAAAACCGGGGCGTGTAGCGCCAGCGTCGCCGCCTGCCATCGATCGCCGCGGGATTGCAGGATGAGATGACGCGGCAAAACGTTTCGCCCTGTGAGGGGCAAATCGCAGGTGGGGTCGGAGCCAATGGTGAAGGACGCGCTTTGAAGTGGCACGGTTTGATGTGCTGTCAGTTGAAGATGTGGCATGGGGGAAACGATGTTGAGGAATGAAAGTGGGGGAAAACATCGCGTGCCATAATCCTGCAACAAAACGCAGCAGATGTCAAGCCTTGCGCCGGGACGAATTGCGGTTCAAAATGGGGAACGCGGTCATCAATCTATTAGACATTATCGGAAATAACTCACTGCGAGGTGGACTCTCCGATTTTGCTCAATCATGCCCGGATCGATGATTAATGATTGATGATCAAAGTGAAAAACACGCTGATTTAGCCTTTAATCATTGTTCATTAATCTTTTGAGCTTTGTCAGCAGCATAATGCCAAGTGTGAGCAGAGACTTTTTTATTTCCGATAATGTCTATTGTCGTCCTATCCACCCTCGAGGCTGATGGACGTTATCACAATAGTTTTGAGCGCTACCAATTTATTTTGGCTCAACAGGAATTCAGGGGATATCCCGACCTTGTATATTAAAGCAGAGCACATTAACAAAAGAATAGCGAATCGCCGCCACTGGGTGTAAGCTTATAGGAAGCCGTCGGAAGCGACGACTGTGAGACCTTGAGGAGTTTCAGACTGCCTCGCCCCGGAGATAGTCGTTTCGGACGACAGCCAATGCGTAGCCCCGATTAGGAACATTGGGGTGAGAGACATCTCTTAGCCCGAATGAAGCACAAGGCTGGGTTGTGAAAAAAGCTTTTCCCCGCATTGGCGTCACTCAGTAAAGGTCATTGCAGAGACGGCAACCTACCAACAACCATCACCAGTAATTTGTACAAGGAGAAACATGATGGACA
>WGCR01000067.1 GCA_015493675.1 Anaerolineae bacterium | reverse complement strand
TTTCCCAACAGTCTCTTTCACTCCCACTCAACTTACTAGCTCTCACATCTTCTCTTCCCTTTCCCACCTTATTTTGTGCTAATCGTGGTCTTGACAATGGGGACCACTTTAGTTACCAGAAAAATCTTTTTTGGCTCTTTTGGATTTCAGGTGGTGAGATGCCGGGCGGATTGTGAATCCGTCCTGAGAGCTCTCTGCATCCAGCCGGATTCGCAATCCGGCGGGTCTGGTAAAGCCAATGCCCCCTGAAATCCTGTTGAGCCTCTTTTTTCAATCCGAAAAATCAGCGGAAATCCGCCGCATCTGCGTTATCAGCGGCGAATCTCACGGGTAGATGATGTGAATTCTCGATTTGACGAGGCCAAAGTGCATAACAGCTTCTAAGCCCAAAAAGCCACGAAGGTAGCTGCTAAGATCGCCCTACCTGAAAGGTTCCTTTGACAGCGGTTCAGAACCTTGCACTTGTTTCGGCGGCGATATTTACACGATTACCGCATCCGACTGACTTTGCATCTTCTTTATCTACTTGGACAAACACCTCCAGTCATACAGGTTTCCGATAGTGTATTCATGAATTCCCGTCTTGTCATTTTCATCAGCTTGATGGTGGGGGCGCTCTCGGGCGCAGGTCTGATCGCGCTGGTTTATTACGAGCCCCCTACCGGCGCTTTTGCAGCTTTGGCGCTGCTGCTGGTTGTGCTGAGCGTGACGGGGTTTTCCGGGCCTGTCTGGAGTGTCGTCTTGCGCAGGATCATGCCCAAAACGGCCGACCGAACCGTGGTGGTGATGGGAATGCGTTTTGGTCTGTGGGGCGGGATATTTCTTGCCAGCTTCGTCTTGCTAAATATCCTTGGTTATATGGATAGCGTTCTGGTTCTGGCTATCCTGGCGCTGCTGATCATGATTGAGATGTTCATACAGCAGAACGTTGCCCGCAAGAAATCATCTCGTAAATCCAGACGCTGAATTTACGTCACTGCTAGCGTGGCCCTATTCACTCAACACAGAATACGAGGAAACACGGACGAAATCCTTTCTGAATGACTTCGCGTCTTCGTTCCCTTCGTGTCTTCGTGGCAAAAAAGGCGATTGGGGCCAACAACTTTAGCAGTTACGAATTTACTGCTATTGGAGAATGTGATCTGCGTGGCTGCGGGGCGTGGAGCTTGTTCATTTATGAAAAGTTATGTTAAAATAGCGGCCAAACCACTTCATTTCGAAAACGCGCCCTCTCGTGGAGGATGTATTCATGCAGGACCAAATAAATCAATTTCTTGACTATCTGGAGGTCGAAAAGGGCTATTCCAACAATACGCTGGCCGCCTATCAAAACGACCTTAACCAGTTTCTGGTTTTCTTACAAGTGGAAATTCAGGATCAGCGCCCGCGGAGTTGGGACAACGTGACGCGGGATCATATCGTTTCTTATATTTTGGAGATGAAGGAGCGGGAATACGCTTCCAGCACCGTGGCCCGCAAGGTCGCCGCTGTGAAATCCTTTTTCAAGTTTTTGGAAAGCGCCGGGCAGATCAAAAACAATCCAGCCAAAGATATGGAGACGCCCCGCGCCGAGAAGCATCTGCCCGCCACCATCTCGGCTGAGGATGTGGATCGGCTGCTGGCAGCGCCTGCCGGTGATGCGCCCGCCTCCCAGCGTGATCGGGCCATGCTGGAGCTCTTGTACGCCACCGGCCTGCGGGTCAGTGAATTGGTGGCCCTTGACGTGTCGGACGTCAATCTTGATGAGGGAACCGTGCGCTGCATGGGCAAGGGCAAGAAAGAACGCGTGCTGCCTGTCTATGATCGGGCCCGCGAGGCCCTCGCCACCTATGTGACTCAGGGACGTCTCAAACTGCTGGGCAAACACAACAATGAGGACGCACTTTTCCTCAACCGTCGCGGCGCCCGATTGACCCGGCAAGGGCTGTGGCTCATCATCAAACGCTATGTGGAGGAAGTGGGGATTGAGGGAAATGTAACGCCCCACACGCTGCGTCATTCTTTCGCCACCCACATGCTGCGCGGAGGCGCTGATCTGCGGGCTGTTCAGCAGATGCTGGGGCACGCGAACATCTCCACCACGCAAATCTACACCCAGGTCACCCCTGATCACATGCGGGAAGTCTACGACGAGGCGCATCCCCGGGCATAGTGAAGACTCACTCTGCTCCAAGCCTTTCCTGCCGCATCACTCCATTCGATCATCCCATCCATTCTTTTTTCTCGCCATCTATGAAAACAAAACAATTCTCTCGCCAGGATTTTCAAAACGCCGCCGAATTTATCGCCCGGAATACGCACCATCGTCCCAGGATCGGACTGGTGCTGGGTTCCGGCTTCGGAGAATTCGCTGAGGCCATCGAAGACGCTGATATCATCCCCTACGCGGATATCCCGCACTTTCCCCGCTCCACGGTGGAGGGCCACAAAGGCCGCCTGGTCATTGGCCGCATGGAAGGCCAGACCATCATGGTCATGCAGGGTCGCGTGCATTTCTACGAAGGCTTCAGCATGGAAGAAGTCACCTTCCCCATACGCGTGATGCGAGCGTTTGGCGTGGAATCGCTGATCCTCACCAACGCCGCCGGTGGGCTTAACCCCGAATTCCGCACGGGCGATATCATGATGATCGAAGATCAGATCAATCTATTGGGGCTGGTGGGAAACAACCCCTTGATGGGGCCCAACGATCCCGAACTCGGTCCCCGTTTTCCCGATATGTCCACCCTCTACGACCGGCGGATGCGGGAACTCGCCGTCAGTGTGGCGGCGGAGATCGGCCTGACGTTGCGGCGCGGCGTGTATGTGGGCCTGTCCGGACCTGCATTTGAGACGCCTGCGGAGGTGCGGATGTTGCGGGCGCTGGGAGCGGACGCAACCGGCATGTCCACCACCAACGAGTCTTTGGTCGCCCGTCATGGCGGGATGCGCGTGCTTGGTTTCTCGGGCATCACCAATGAGGCCATCGACGCCATCGACACCCCTCGCGTCACCAGCCATGAAGAGGTGCTGGAAACAGGCAAAGTGCTTGTTCCGCGCATGGTCGGTTTGTTGCGCGGCATCCTCAGACGCTGGGATGAAGTCGCTTGACTTTGATCCTGCTCATTTGGGATAATCTGCCCTTATGACCGTCTTTCTACAATTCTTGGCCGATAACGCCCGCTTCATCTACGGCGCAGTGGCCATTGTCGGCATCTATTTTCTTTACCGCGCTTTCGTTTTGCGCCGGGAGCGCCGTTCCGCCATCTTTCCTTTGGAACGAGAGGTGGCCGTATCCAGGCTTTACCGGCTTTTTGGCGTTGCTATCACTCTGTTGCTGGTGTTAGGCGTCGTTTGGGCGGCAGGCAACCTTTTACTGCCAGAGATCGAAACCATGACGCCCACGGGCACAGCCGGGCCCGATATTCTGGTGC
>WGCR01000066.1 GCA_015493675.1 Anaerolineae bacterium | reverse complement strand
TCCTTCGTGTCTTCGAAAAACTTCGAGCCTTCGTGGCTTTTTGAGGCTTAAAGTCGAGTACATTAGCAGTTACACGTCATGCGTCAAACGTCATGGAGCGACGGCGCTGCTTATGACGCTTGACGTTTGATGTTTGACGATTCCATGACGCTGTGCATCATATTTTTCTTACTTTTACCACAAAGTGAGGAAACTGACAAATTTATGACGCGGTGCATAATATGATTGGCGTATTGCGTCATGTCTGGTTGATTTCACTTGTCCCCGCTGATGTGTTAGCGTCTGGTTCAACCCCGCCCATGCGATTGCGCTCCACGTGGCGGAGGACAGCGGTCGTTGCAGCCGCTTTGGAATTTATGACAGCCTGGGGCATGGCGCGGCTCTCGCTCCAGACAGAATACGCCAATCGGACCGGAATGATGTTTCCCGGCCCGATTGGCGTCTGTAACAAATCGTTGAAAAACCACAAAGAACACGAAGGCACAAAGGCGCGAAGAAAAGGATGAAATAAAGATTTCTTGGTATTCTTGGCGTCTTTGTGCTCTTTGTGGTATGTCCGTCCAGATTGAAATTTGTAAAAAGACTTTTCAAGGCCTCCTTAGCTGTTGGGGATGCGATGGATGGCCTGGCCGTTGCCGGCTTGTCCGCCCCGGCCTCCTTGGCCCTGACCGTGACTGCCTTGCCCGTGACCACCCTGTCCATGACCACCCTGCCCATGATGGCCATGACCATGATGGCCATGAGCATTGCTGGCCGCCATGATGGCGTCGAAGGTGGCCTGGTCGATGTATTGCGGCGTGTAGCTCTCACCGGTCTGCTGTTGCAGCATGCCTGCGAAGGCCCGCATGTGGTTCTCGGAACCGGCCAACAGCTTCTTGTACACCTGCTGGATGTCGGCGTTGTCGGTTTCAGCTACAGCTTTTTGCAGGTCGGCGATGTCAACATCTTCAATGGTGGCGCCCACCTTCAGAGCGTCGGCTGAGGATTGGCTGCCCTGCTCGATGAGTTGATTGTAGAGGGCTTGCAGCTCGGGGTTGGTGAAGACGCCCACCGGGTTGTCGCCCACCGGGTCCTCGACGCCGTAGCGGTCCAGCAGGACGGCAATGGCATCCATGTGTTGCTGTTCGGACTGGCTGATGTTGGTGAAGACGGGCAGATTCCACTGTTCGCCCAGGGTGATGTAGACGTCCCGGGCCAGCTTCTCTTCCTCACGCATCCACAGGAGGTCGTCGATTTCCTGCTGGTCCACGTCGCCCGCCGGGGGCAGATTGGCGGCCATATCCATCTGGCCGCCCTGGGCCTGGCTGGCTGAGCCATGGCCGCGATTGGCGTTGGCGCCTTGCTGGCCGTAGCCGCCTTGCTGGCCGTAGCCGCCGCCTTGCTGCAAGGTCGTGCCGACGGCGTTCGCCTGTTGCGTGGTCTGCACCACGGGCGCAGTGTCATTGAGGGGCGTCGAATCATCGGCGGAAGCCGGGATTCCACAGGCTGCCAGCGTCAGCGCCAGTGCGCCCACGGCGATGGTTGCGATGAAGGTCTTGGTGCGTTTCATGATTATTTTCTCCGTAAGTTGGAAGAGATGAAATTCGTTGTGTTGGTTGCGAGTGGATGAATGTCATCCTTGACTCTGACTTCAGTATAGAAGGGAATTTTGGAGGAATTGGGGAGAAAATATGGAGATTTTGTGGAGATCGCAGGGATGACGCCACACGGTGCTGCGCTGAGAATTGATCTCACACCAGGCCGCAAGGTCGCAAAAGGAAGAAGAGACGTAACTATACACCTACCCTTTTATAACGAGGCAAAAACCACGAAGACACGAAGGGAAAAATAGAAGGTGGCTCAACAGGAATTCAGGGGGCATTGGCTTTACCAGACCCGCCGGATTGCGAATCCCGCCGGATTGCGAATCCCGCCGGATGCAGAGAGCTCTCAGGGCGGATTCGCAATCCGCCCGGCATCACCCCCTGAAATCCAAAAGAGCCTGGAAGGTTTTCTTCGTGTCTTCTTAAACCTTCGAGTCTTCGTGGCAAAGCGTTGTGTGGGATACCTGTATAGTTACGAAGAGACAAATGACATCTTGGCGCCTTTTCTTGAGATTTTATCCGTCGTGATGCGGCTATTGCTGCATAGACGTCTGCTTTCAGGACAGTCGCACCACGATAGTTGGGTTGAATGACACTGTTATTTTTGTGTCTGCGAGCTTACGCTTGAGGCAATAAGGAATGTAGGCTTTTGACAGACGCCCAACCCGGCCCCTTCGGCGGATAAGCCCTCGGGGCGTTTGCAAAAGCTGCCCATTCATCCATCCCATTTATTTCTCTCATCAGGAGGCAGTCAGATGTTTGGTTTATCATTTACGCCCCGGGAATTCTGGGCAGTCATCCACGGCATGATTCTCGGCGGTCTGTTTCTCATCTCTTTCGCTGGCGGCCTGGCGGGCCTCTATTTCATGCGCCCGCAATGGATGACCACCGAGGGCCTGCGAAAGCAAGTCAGTTGCCTGGTAAAGGGAACCTGGGTTATGGCCATCGTGGCGTGGTTGACCGTGATCACCGGCACTTACATTGTGTATCCCTGGTATCGGGCCCCGGCCCCCGAAGGCGCTGATTTGACCCAATTCCCCCGCTCTTTCCTCAAGGCGAATGAAGCCATCGCCGCCTGGCACAACTTCGGCATGGAGTGGAAGGAACATGTGGCCTGGTTTGCTCCTATTCTGGCCACCGTTGTGGCCTACATCGTCTGGCGCTATCGGGATCAATTGGCCGAGGATGATCGTCTGCGCAAGTACACCATCGTCTTTTTTGTCCTTGCCTTTCTGGCGGCTGCCGTTGCAGGTCTGCTGGGCGCTCTGATCACCAAGGCCGCCCCCGTCGCCTGATGACCCTATCATATCTGCCCCTTGCTCCCATTCAATCTTTTATTAGGAGATGCGTATCATGACAAACAATGTCTCGAATCATATTCCCTCCGGCCCCGCCGCCGCTGCTTTTCTTTCCGGTTCCATTGGCCTGTTCGTCATTGGCCTGCTGACGACGCTTTCGGAGGCGAGCCACGCCATCGGCAACGCCCTCAACTGGTACAATCCCTCTGGCTCCCTGGTGGGCAAGACGGGCGTTGGCATCATCGTTTGGCTGATTGCCTGGTTCTTCCTCAATAAGGCGTGGAAAGACAAAGATGTGAATCTGAAAAGCATGTTCACCTGGGCCATCATTATCACTGCCCTGGGCTTCCTGCTGACCTTCCCGCCCTTTTTCGTCACTTTCAAGGGATAGCGATGCGCCCGCACGCTAATTCTCACGGACAGTGATCCAAAAACGCCCTCAGCGACCTGGGGGCGTTTTTCTTTTGGCATGACGGGGTTTTATCTGTTTTTTGCAAAGAGCTTATTTCACCCGAGGGAGGATGCTGAGTGTGGCTCAGGCCGCGGGTGGGGAGAAAAATTCGATATGATTGCGGACCGCGTAGATGGCGGCTTCGATGCGATTGGCGAGTCCCAGTTTGCTCAGGATGGTGCTGACATGGTTGCGCACGGTGGTGGGACTCAGATGCAATTCCTTGCCGATCTCGGCGTTGCTCTTGCCTGCGGCCACCAGCATCAACACTTGCATCTCCCGTTCACTGAGGTCATGAAAAGCAGACGCCGAGGAGGATCGTTCCAGTTGGCGAACGCGTTTCAACACCCGCACGGTGATCTGTGGATCCAGGACGGCGTCGCCCGCGCCCACGGCCCGAATCGCCCGTAGCAGCTCCCCGATGCTGATTTGTTTCAAAACATATCCCGCCGCGCCGCTGTTTATCGCCTCTATGACTAACTCGTCGTCTGCATAGGAGGTGAGAATGAGCACCTGACACTCAGAGTTTTTGCGGATGATCTGACAGGCGTCGATGCCGCTGCCATCGGGCAGCCGCACATCCAGCAGCACCACATCGGGCTGGAGTTGTGTGGACAGTCGAATGGCGTCGGCTGCTGTGCCTGCTTCGCCCACTACTTCCATGTCGGGCTCATCATTCAGAAGCGTGCGCAGGCCAATGCGGACCACTTCGTGGTCATCAACCAATAAAAGACGCAAGCGTTTCATCTTCTTCTCCTGTGGGAATCTCGACGCGCACTTCGGTGCCTCTATCGGGCAGGTTGCGCACCGTGACGGCGCCTTTCAGCAGCAAGGCCCGATCACGCATATTGTAGAGGCCATAGCCGGGCACCAGATCTTTGGGCAGGCCAACGCCATTATCTGTGATGGTCAAAAACAGATAATTCTCTCCTGTCAGGCCTACGGCAATCCGCACGCTGGTGGCGTGAGCATGTCTGATGATATTGCTGACGGATTCGTTGGCGATGGCCAGCAGATGCCCTACCTGCAATGAGCTGAGAACCAGATCGGGCGGCAACGCCAGATTCATTTGGACATCGGCAAATGAGTGCAAAGCGCTGGAGGCCACCACCTCGCGCAGTCCTTCGGTCAAACTCTGTCCCGATGATTTCACGTGCAGGGCGGCGATATGCTGGCGGATGTCCGCCACAACCTGATCCAGTTGTCCCAGCGCCCGCTGCACATACGCCTCTGCTTCTCCATAATTCTTTTTGGAGATATTGCGCTGGGCCGTTTGCAGCAGCAGGCCCGAGGCGTAAACGGTCTGTAATGTGCCATCATGCAGCTCTCTGCCGATGCGCTCTCGCTCTGCCAGCAGTATCTGCGATTCTTCCATCCCGGCAATGTGTCGATCCAGTTCCAGATGAAAGACCTCCAGCGAGCGTATGATGGCGTAAGTGAGCACCAGGCCCAGGAAACTGCGATAAACCTGAACCGGCAGCAGGGTCAATGCCTGTAACTTTTCCTGATTCAGGATGGATGCCGGGAAAAAGGAGGCGGCCGGAACAATCAGGCCGCCGAAGACTGCATAGCCCAGCAGCGCCAGCCCCGCCAGGCGCAGCATCGAAACGAACTCCGGCAGGTTGAAGGGGGCGATGGCCTTCTGGGCCTGGGTTCTCAGACTGTAAGCGGTTGTCAAGGCGCCCGGAATGCCCAGAAAATAGCGGGCCATGATGGCGCTGTTGCGATGCCATGTCTCCAAATCGCCGTGCTGGGACGCTTCGACCTGATAGCCCAACATCCACAAAACCCAGAGCAGAAACATCATCAATGGGGCAAACCGGACATAACGCCAGCGACCGGGCAGGGGTCTCAGGCTCTCGATGCCAAACTGGAAGAGGAAGGCAAAAGACATTGCCAGGATGATGGTCTGGATGGTGGTCAGAAGATGAATGATTGAGGCGGGCAGATATTGGGCCTGGACGGGAATGAAAATATCTCCCCACTCATTGAGGGCATGGGTATAGCCGAACGCCGCCAGCCAATGCAGCCGCCGGGCCAGGGGCAAACGACTATATCGCAGGGACTGCAACGTGATGGCCAGCCCCAATACAAAAAAGACCTGTCCGTAAATGAACAGGATAATCACATTGTTCAATTCAAAAAACTGGCGAATCGCGGTGATCATGCTGGCAACCGCCAATACCATTCGTGGCGAAAGAGATCGGTCTTCATAACACCTGAGAGTATAGCCAATTCCGACTAATCCCGCAACGATATGTGCTTAAGCCGGGCCTTTCAGGGCTGGAGACAATGATTGCTGCCTGTGGGCAAGGGGGCGTTTCAATTCAGGGGCAAAAAATCGTCGGCGATTCGTCGCCAGACGCTGGCCGAGTGAACTCGGGCTTTTCGGGAGCAGGCCTGAAGCGCCCGACTTGAGGATGCTGTTGGCGAAGTCCAATCATGCCGTTCACGACGCGGCCCTTGTAAGAAAGGCGCTTTAGCGTCTTTTAGCTTTGAGCCCGGCCCCTTGGCTCCGGGCGGGGGCGGCAGACGAAAATAGCTC
>WGCR01000065.1 GCA_015493675.1 Anaerolineae bacterium | reverse complement strand
GTCCTGATCCGTATGACAGGCCGAGCACCCCTGGCTGGTAAAGACAGCTTCACCGGCAGCAGGATCGCCCTCTCCGGCAGGCGTCTTGGCGGCTTCAGTGGGTTCAGCCGCCTGGGTAGGCTCGACGACTTTGGTGGCCTCGGGCGTCGGTTTCATCTCGGGCGCAGCGCTTTCTCCGCCCGATTTCCCGGCCAGCAAGACATCAAAACGCATCTTCAGATAATCGGCGTCGCCTTCTTCGGCTTTGCGGATCATGGTCTTGAGAGTGACCTGGCCGCCCATCTGACCACAAGCCGCCAGCGCCGCCTCCAGCGCCGTCTTGGCGCCGTCCATATCGCCCGATTCGAAGGCCGCCGCGGCATCCTGCAAGTGACCGGCTACGGTGGGGTTCACCTGCATGCCGGTGGCGGCGAATGACAGACTGTTGATGCCCTGGGCCAGCGTATCCAGATCGGCGTCGCTGATCTGCGGATATGCAGCCATGGCTGTGCCTTCGACGCCATTGCGTACTGTGTGCTTGACATACTCGGCATCCAGCCCCGCCAGATTGGGGCCGATCATGCCCTCCAGGTTCTGGCCATGGCAGGCGTTACAGCCGTTGGCCTCATACACGGACCGGGCGTCGGCCGGGAGATCCATAGCCGAACCAGGAGTCTCGCCGCCAGCGCCGCTGGTCTCACCGCCGCCTTCCTCCATCACGCCGCTGAGAGACTTGATGTAGGCGATGAGCGCCTGAATCTGATCTTCGCTCAAATCGGCGCCGTAGTTCTTGGGCATGATATCGTTGTAACCCTTGACCAGTTTGGCGCCCGGGTCTTTGATGGATTCGTGCAGATAATTCTCATCCACCGTGACTTTGCTGCCATCGGCCAGTTCCACTTCTTTGCCGAAGATGCCATGCAGGCTGGGGGCTACCGGGGTGTCCGTATCGCCATGACACCCGGCGCAGCCCTGGGCCGCGAAGATGCTCTCGCCTTCGGCGACCAGGCCGCCTGCGGGCGCTTCACCGCCCTCATCAGGTGCAGCGGGCGTCTTGCCGCTGAGCCAGGCGTCGTAATCGGCTTGCTCCATGGCGATGATTGAACCCGACATCTTGGTATAGCCGGTGCCGCTGTATTGCGTTTCATAAAAAGGAAACTCGCCCGCCTTGGTGGCTTCAAACCACATCGCAGTGAATCTGCCCTTCAAAATAGATTGCTGTTGCAGGAAGCTGGGGATAAAAATGCCGTGCGTGGTGTCCTGCGAGGTCATTACCAGAACCACGGGCTTGCCCACCACGACATGCAATTCATCAATCTCCCCTTTGCCATCTGGTGCATGCTGGAATTTCCATACCCAGTGCTTGGCTACGGAGATAACTTGTTCAGCATTGTCGGGGACTTTAATGCTGTTGAGGTATACAATCGATGACCAGGCAAAAAAGCCGACGATCACCAATCCCACCAGAAGCGACCACACAAGCGGGACATTTTTCGAATCCTGCTTCGGCTCCTCACGATCCTCCTCCTGATCTGTGCGTCCCATGGCAGCGAAAGCCAGGACGATTATCACGACAGCGAAGAGGAAGCCAACGACCAGCATTGCAAGCAGCAGTGCGTTGACCGATCCGGCAATTGATGAAGCCTTTTCAGGGAGGGATAAAAATGTTGGCATAATTCAATCACCTGATTATTGAGAAGATTTGCGGGAAGGCAAACCTTGTTCGGCTAATAACTCAATGGCGCGATCAATGGGGATATGGGCCACGCCCGCCCCCTTGTCGACCCAACCATAACTGTTCAATTGCGTCTCCTGCTCGGCCTGCAATTGCTGTAAATCGGCTACGGCGTCGATCTGCAAGACAGGCTCCTGAAAGGAAGACGTGTCGATGGCGGCAGGCCAGGCGCTGACTTCCGATGCCTTCCACTGACCGTTGAGGGCTGCAAACAACAGAACAACCGCTACAACAAAAAGCAGAAGAAACAACAAAAGCGTACGCCCATAACCTGCGGGTTCATATCCAGGATGACGGGTCTTAGCTGGCATGGCTAGGAGCCTCCTCTTTCACGGGATGAACAGCAAGGCGGGAGTCATAAGTGGGGAAGAAACTGGCTTTGGTGAGCTGCCGGAAGAAGATGGCCATGAAAAAGCCGCCCATCGCAATCCAGGCCACAATGGCCAGCCAGGGAAAGACGATCTTTCCGGGAGTAAAAGCGGGAAAAATAAGCCAGAACAGATCCAGAAATCGCATCGCCAGCACCAGCAGAGCGATAGAAAGCAGTCGCCCCGGCGCTTTCTTGGTTCCCCGCACCAACAGGAAGAAGAAGGGCAGGAAGAAATGCAGGAAGACGTTTAGAATCGCCACCCACTGCCAGCCGCCCTGGGTCCGGGCCAGATACCAGGTGGTTTCTTCCGGGATATTGGCTGACCAGATGATGAGAAATTGCGAAAAGGCCACGTAAGCCCACAGCATAATGCTGGCCAACAGCCAGTTGCCAAGATCACTGATATCGATGGTGCGAATGACGTCTTTCCAGGGACTGTACTTGACCATTCTCATGAGGATGATAATGGCGAATGAGAAGCCTGCAGCCATGGCTCCCACGCCGAACATGATGCCATAAATGGTGGAGTACCAATGAGGTTCCAGCGACATCATCCAGTCCACCGAAGCAAAGGTGACCGTCAAACCAAAGACAAGGATGCCCGGAGCGCTGAGATTACGTAGTTTTTTGCGCAATGATGCATTTTCAGGGTCATCATCCAATTGGGCCGACCATTTGCGTAGCAACCAGGCGACGCCAATCCAGATGACGAAGTAAAAGACCGTGCGTGCGATGAAGAAGGGCGTGTTCAGATAGGCGGATTTGCTCTGAAGCAGTTCGTCATGGGCCACGACATCGGCATGAGACCATTCATAAAGATGGGGAATACCGATGATAATCACGATAAAACCGACGGCCAAAAAAGGCAGCGTTGTGGTGGCGGCCTCAACCAGGCGCTGGATCACCAGCCCCCACCGGCCTCCCACCGTATTCTGAATCATCAGGATGACCAAGGCGCCCAGCGCCACCTGCACCCAAAACGTCCAGCCCACAAGATAGGACTGAAAGAATTGATCTTTGGCGAAGAAGTAGCCAGCAATGAGTGCGATCAATCCAATGACGCCGACGATCAGCGACAAAGTCTGCATGGATTTCAAACGGCTGATCAATTTCTCATCAGCTTGGGAGTGATTCATGGTTCGCTCCTTCATTGGGCGGCCTCCAGTTTGTCAACGTCTGCCTGCGGCAGCTCAGTGACCGAAGCATGTTGACTCAACTGTAGCGCCTCGATATAGGCGACAATCAACCAACGATCATGCACGGGGATGCGGTTGGCGTAACTGGGCATCGCTCCAAAACCGTTGTCGATGGCATAGTAAAAATAGCCGGGAGCAGCATCGCGCAAACGGTCCTGATTGAACGAAGGCGGCTGCTTGAATCCCCGCTGTACGACAATGCCGTCGCCTTCCCCGGTCAGGCCATGGCAAGGCGAGCAATAAATATCATACCGCTCCTTTCCTCGCACCAGGTCTTTGTGGGTAATAGGGAAAGGAAATTCTTCGGCGTATGAACCGTCTACCATGCCGGTGTAGAGCAAGTCGTCCAGGCGGGCATTGCCGCGGGCCACGGTGTCATCAATCAGCGGGCGTTCCGAACGGCCATCGGGGAAGAAATTTGTCGCCTCGTAAGGTTCATAGCGAGGCTGGTTGCGCATGGTCATGGTACAACTGGTGAGAAGCAGGGCCAGACAGAAAACCGCGCAAACCAGGCCCGCTTTTTGTAAATTTTTTACGGTGCGTTTCATGCGTTGCATGGCAATCTCCATCGGGGCTAAGGCTGCACTTCAGTGACTTCTTCGGGATTCAAGCTTTCGAGAAAAGCCCGGGTGCGTTGTGCGTCGAAACGGGGGTCGCGAGACTCGATCACCAGGAAGAACTTATCCCGGGACACGAGTCGAAAGTCCTTGGCGTTAAAAACCGAATGATAAGGCATGGGAAAGCCACTCAAACCCAACATGCCAAAGACGGCCACAATGCCTGCGACAAGAATGGTCATCTCGAAAACGATGATAATGAAGGCGGGCCAACTGTTGAAAGGACGGCCGCCAATGATGAGCGGGTAAGAGATCACCGAAGCGTAGTATTGAAGCCCGAAACCGCCAATGGCGCCAATTAGCCCGCCCAGGAAGACGAGATATTGAATTTTGGGTTTGAACTCCAGGATTTCGGCCAGCTCTTCGATGGGAAAGGGCGTATACGCCTCCATCCGGCGATAACCAGCCTCACGGGCGCTGCGGGTTGCCTCCACTACCGCCTCAGGCGAGTCAAATTTAGCAATAAGGCCATAAACTGATTCACTCATGGGTTAGTGCTCCTTGCCTCGATGCGACAGATGATGAACGAGTTCTTTCATCTCAAACATATTGATCATCGGCAACACCCGCAGGAAGAGGAATAACAGGGCGACGAAGAAGCCAATGGTGCCGATATAAAGGGACCAATCCCAGAACGTGCCTGCGTAATAGGCCCAGGTGGAGGGCAGATATTCACGATGCAGACTGGTGACCACGATGATGAAACGCTCCAGCCACATGCCGACATTTACGCCGAGAGATATCACAAACAGAAGCGGGATATTCCGGCGCACTTTCTTGAACCAGAGCAATTGGGGCATGATGCCGTTGAAGAAGATAAGCGCCCAGTAATAGGGGGCGTAAGGCCCGGTCATGCGATTGTAAATCATGAATTTCTCATACTGATTGCCGCTGTACCAGGCGAAGAAAACCTCCATGATGTATGCGTAGAAAACAATCAGCCCCGTGGCCAGCATCACCTTGGCCATGTTTTCAAGATGGCGATCGGTAATGAAGTCTTCCATGTGATAGAACTTGCGGATGGGAATAGCCAGCGTCATTACCATGGCAAAACCGGAGAAAATGGCGCCCGAAACAAAGTAGGGCGGCAAAAAGGTGGTATGCCAACCGGGCACCGAACTGACCGCAAAGTCGAAACTCACCACGCTGTGCACCGAAACCACCAGCGGCGTCGCCAAAGCAGCCAGCAACAGGGCCGCCCGGTTGTATTGCGCCCAATGTCGGGAGGCGCCGCGCCATCCCAATGCAAACACGCCGTATATGCGGCGCACAGCCTTGTTATACGCCATATCATGCAGGGTGGCGAAATCGGGAATCAGCCCCATATACCAGAAAAGCAATGAGATGGTGACATAGGTGGAGATGGCGAACACATCCCACAGCAAGGGGCTGCGGAACTGCGGCCACAACTGCAACAGGCTGGGATAAGGCAGCAACCAGTAGGCCAGCCACGGGCGACCTGTGTGGATGATGGGGAAAAGACCGGCGTTAGCCACAGCAAAAATGGTCATCGCTTCGGCAAAGCGATTAATGGAATTGCGCCACTCCTGCCGGAAAAGCAGGAGGATGGCGGAAATAAGGGTGCCTGCGTGGCCGATGCCAACCCACCAGACAAAGTTGACGATGGCGAAACCCCAGGCAACGGTGTTGTTCAGCCCCCAGATGCCGGTGCCTTTGGCGAACAACACCGTCAGCGAGAACAGCATCAGCATCATAAACAGAAAGGCGATGCCAAAGCCGAGCAGCCATCCCTTGGGCGTCTTTTTGGTGAGAATGACGCCCGTGACTCTGTCGGTGACGGTAGCGTAGGTTTGTCCCGGGCCGAGAACCGGAACTTCGGCGGGATCGGTCGTAGCGGACATAGCGTTACACCTCCGCGAGCTTGGGATTGGGATTCTTCAGCCGGGCCAAATAGGTGGTGCGGGGCTGGACATTCAGCTCTCCAAGAAGCTCATAATCCAGCGGGCTGGCCTTCAGGCGAGAAACCTGACTTTCAGTATCTTTGATGTTGCCGAAGACAATAGCATCGGCGGGACAAACGGCCTGGCAGGCTGTCTTGACTTCGCCATCGCGAATCTGACGATTTTCCTTCTTGGCGTTGATGCGCCCCAGGTTGATACGCTGCACGCAGTAGGTGCATTTTTCCATAACGCCGCGAGAGCGCACGGTGACGTTGGGATTGCGCATCAGTTGCAACGAAGGCTCGTTCACATCCACATACTGGAAGAAGTTGAAATGTCGCACCTTGTAAGGGCAGTTATTCTCACAATAGCGGGTGCCGATACAGCGGTTATACACCATGTCGTTCAGCCCCTCGCGACTGTGCACCGTGGCGGCGGCGGGACAAACCACTTCGCAGGGAGCGCCTTCGCATTGCTGGCACATCACCGGCTGATACACGACATCAGGATTATCCATGTCACCGATGAAGTAGCGATCGATCCGCATCCAGTGCATTTCACGGCTGCGCATCACCTCCACCTTCCCCACAATCGGAATGTTGTTTTCGGCCTGGCAGGCGACAACGCAAGCATTGCAACCGGTGCAGGCGCTGAGATCAATGGACATCCCCCAGGCATAACCATTGTAGGACATCTCGGGATACAGGGAGATGCGTTCGTACTCGACTTCTCTCTGCACGAACTCGGGATCCTGCTTGAATTCCTCCAGCGTGCCGCTGATCACCAGATTACGGCCTTCCATCAGTTGGTGATCCTGCGTTCGGGCCAGGGAATGGGTCTTGCCTGTGTATGAAATCAGCAGGCCCGTATCCTGCCAGGGGCGGTAAGAGGATCGAATCTGATAGGCGTTGAACCCCACATCCTGTCCCACCCGGCCAACGACATGACGACCATAGCCCAGATAGACGGTCACGGAGTTATCCACATGCCCCGGAAGAATCAGCACCGGCGCCTCCACCATTTGCCCAAAATAATGGAGATTGATGAGATCGCCGTCATTCAAGTTCAATCGTTCAGCCTGGGCCGGCGCCATCAACGCGACGTTATCCCAGGTCAACTTGGTAATGGAATTGGGAAGTTCTTGCAGCCAGCCGTTGTTAGCGAAGCGTCCATCCCACAGGCTGGGAGAAGGCCGGAATACGATCTCCATATCCTCTGACGCGGGCAGCAGGGGGCGGACCACGCCGGCCAGCGACGCGGTCACTGACTTTTCTTGGGCCTCTGAGCCGGCCACAACGCCCGAATTCAAGGATGCACGCCAGAACTTCTCGAAATCACCCGTATCTTCAGGGGCATTCTCCTGCCAGTAATTCTTGACGAGCATATGGGGATCAGCTTCAGCGTCACCCGCCAACGCTGCCAGCAGCTCATGATCCGATTTACTCTGATAGAGAGGCTCAATCAACGGCTGCATGATGGTAGCCGTCCCATCGAAAGTGCGGATATCGCTCCAGGTCTCAAGGTAATGGCTGCGGGGAAGATACCACAGGCTTTCCACGGCTGTTTCATCGAGATAATCTCCCAAATAAACCGTGAACGGGACCTTGCCCATTGCCTCCTTGAAAGGCGCATCGGCCGGACTACTGTAAACCGGATTGCCGTTGAAGATAAACAGCGCTTCCACGCTCCCGGCGTCCATATCGGCGACCAGCTCTTGCAGAGAAGCCATTTGATCCACCGGTTCTGCCTCAACCGGCTCGGTGTAAATCACCGTCCTGCCAACATTGCCCAAAGCTTCGTTGATCGCATGGGCCAGGGCATGCACAGATGCTTCCTGCTGTTCGCCGGGAATCACAACGCATTGGCCCTTGTGGGACGCCAGGTCTTCCGCCACCGCATCCAGCCAGTCGCCATAAGTCTCTGGATCGCCGCCCTCGACGTTCAGTCCCAGTTTCTGAGCCAATGAGCGGGCGAATTTGTCCACGTCTGTGGCTCGCAGCGGCAATCGATGATCGGCCATCACGCCGGTGTTGCTCAGTGCTGGCTCCACCACATAGAGACGATTCATCACCACATCATTCTCATCTTCGCCGGCAATGCGACGCCGTTTCATGAAATCTTTGGCATAGCGCACATTGCCCAGCCCGGAAGTCAGGAAATCAGCATCCAAAGAGAGAACGATATCCGCGTCTTCCAGTTGATAATGGGTCTCGACGTATTCACCAAAAGCCAACTTGGCCCCGGCGCGGACAGTATCCCGTCCGGCCGGCTCATATTGATGCCATTTGGCTGCAGGGTATTTCTGCAGAAAGGCCTGGATCTGACTGGCCATTGTGGGCGAAGTCACCGTCTGGGTGAGGATGCGTACGCCCTCGCCCTGGCCCCATCCCTCCTGCGCCGCGCCCAGTTCTTTGACAAAAGCTTTCCAATCCTGAATCAGGCTCTTGCGGGTGGGCTGGCGGGAACGATCCGGATCATATAGATCGAGAATGGAGGCCTGCGCGAAAAGATCTGTGGCCCCCATGCTGGCGGGATGATCGGGGTTGCCCTCGATCTTGGTGGGACGCCCCTCATGGCTCTCCACAAGGACGCCCAGGCCATATCCCACCATGGGAAAAGCCGTGGCAAAAAACAATGGCTGACCGGGAATGACTTCCTCTGGCGCTTCCACATAGGGCACAATCTTTTCGGGATTGGTGGCGGTGCAGGCAGTCAAGCCCGCCAGCGCCATGGAAGCTCCCATAATCTTCAGGAATGTCCGACGGCTGACGCCATCTTCCCAAAACGCGGCGCCTGATGGAAATTCCTGATGCAGGAACTCCTTGAATTCTCCGGTTTCGGCGATCTCATTCAGGCTGCGCCAATATTTTTTGCCGGTCTTTTCTGCCAGACGCTTTCGGAGTTGGGCTAAGTTTAATCGATCTTTTTCCATAGTCACCTTCTCAAATTAGGTGAGTAGCCGATGTTGATAGCTGGTAGTTAAGTGCGGTCAGATAATGACTAACGATGACAGATGGAGCAGTCGGTGATATTGAATTGCTCCACATCCACATGATATTCCGCCACCAGGGCCTTTTGTAACGCTTCGCGTTGCGCCGGGTCTGCTGGCGGCTCGTACCCCATGGTGAAGACCTCTTCACGGGGACGCACGTGATCGGCGCGATTGCGGTGGCAGCTCAGACACCATTCCATAGACAGGGGAGATTCTTTCCGCGTCCAGCCCATTTTGTCCACACGTCCATGACATTCCTCACAACCAATGCCTTTGTTGAGATGAATGCTGTGATTGAAATAAACATAGTCGGGCAGGGCGTTGACCCGGTTCCAGGCAATCGACTGCCCGGTCTCCATGCTCTCCTTGACCGGCGCAATGGCGGGGCTGTCGGCCCAAACCTGTGAATGACAGCCCATGCAAATATCGGTGGAGGGCACGCCCGCAAAGCCGCTACGCTCAACATTCACATGGCAGTAGCGGCAATCCAGGCCCAATTCTCCCACATGGTGTTCATGGCTGAAGAAAACAGGCTGCTCCCGGGCGATGGTCGTGCCGCGCATATAGGGCGAACGCACGAAAAGATAAGCCACGATGCTGATACCGATAATGCCGATAACAGTCGCCGCAACCATCGCTTTGGCAATAAGGTTAATAGAAGGATGAAAAATCTGTGACATACTCTTCCTCACCGTCCATGAATGAGTCGGTGCTACAGACGTCTTTAGGAGCCGACTAAGATCGTTCGGAAATCAGGGGCGCCGCTGTAAAATTGTCAGGCGGCGGCGGAGACATTGTCTGCCATTCCAGGCCAGGCGCATCCCAGGGATTCGGGCCGCTGTCTTTGCACCAGAAAATGGCGTACAGGAAATAGAGCAATGGCAGGGTGAAACCCAATCCGATGAGCATAGCGCTCATGCCAGCGAGCTGATTAGGCATCTGCCAGGCTTCGGGATAAGCGACCACACGCACCCGCATCCCCTGTAAACCCAGCAGGAAACCTGGGCCAAAAGTCCCCAATACTCCCAGCAGTGTGCTCCATCCCGCCAGCCGCGCCAACAACTCGGGATAACGCTTTCCCGTGGCCTTGGGCCACCAATAGTGGATGGCCGCCAGAAACGACATGGTGACCACGCCCACCATCAGAAAATGGAAATTGGCCATTTCAAACTGGGTGTGCAGCAACGCCTGCGCCGTCGCGGGCGAATAAAGAGCCAGGCTGCTGGCCCAGTAGATCGCCAATGAAACCAGCACGCCAAAAGCATAGACCATGGGGGAAACAAAAGAAGCTCTGCCCTGGCGCAGCGTCTGAAACAGACTGATGATGATAATGGCCAGGGGGATGGCGCTGAGAAAAGCCACTAGCGAAAAGAACAGATTCGTCCAGGCCCACATTTCCCCTGTGAAAAGATGCACGCCCCAACTGAGCGACATCAGCACCGCCAGGGTCATCATCGAATGCTCCACCCCCTTCCGTCCCACGACAGGACGCCGGGCAAAGGTCTCTATGATATCCGCAGCAATGCCAATCGCTGGCAACATCAGCATATAAACCGTGGTGTGTGCATAAATCCAGAAACTGTGCACCAGCACCAACGGATTCAAATTCAGATTGTACTGAACATATCCCAATGCGATTTCCCGCACCGTCGCCGTCAAAACAATCCAGATGACGAGAAAGAACGCTCCGACAATCATGGCAATACTGGCAACGTAAAACCCCCAGACAGTCAGCGGTAATTTTTCCCAGTCCATCCCCTTTACTCGGCGACGATGGATGGTTGCCAGAATATTGACAGCCAACAGAAAAACAGCGATCCCCACGATGAGAAGCAGGCTCAACGCAGGCAAAATACGAGAGGGCGTATATTGTGTGCTGTAAGGCGCCAGGAAATTCCATCCGGCGTCAGAACCGCCAAACGACGCCTCCACGATAATCATGCTGCTGCCAAAAAGGTAGAGATAAAAAGTCAGCAGATTCAGCCTGGGGAAAGCCATGTTTGGGGCCCCGATCATCAGGGGAATGACAAAATTGGCCACAATTCCCAGCATCGCAGGAAGGATGAAGAGATACACCATGACGCCGCCGTGCATCGTAAACAAACGGGCGTAAATATCCTGAAACATCTGTTGTTGCGGCGTCAAAAGCTCGAATTTCAGCAGCATGGCGGCAGTCCCGCCCAACGCTGCAAAGCCCGACACAACCAGCAGATAGAAAAAGGCGATGCGTTTATGATCGGTAGTCAGCAGCCAGGATCTAAATGTATAACTTTTGTTCAGGTAGGTTACCTGATGCGCTGCAGGTTGCACTGCAGACGGAGCGGCTGTCATAGGTCACTCCTTTTGAACACATGAAGATGAGTAAACGATGATGAATGGCAGTGAGAACAATCCATTCTTCCTAAAAAATGAACCAGCAGACGATAAGACACAGATGACAGAAGATGCAACACCAAGATAGTAGCAGGAATCCTCAGGAAAAGGATTGTCCAAAGCGGGAGACTTTTCTATCTGTTTGGCGTAGTCTTTTGGGATATTCAGAAAAAGAACGATCAAATGATGATCGCTCTGAATAGATTTCTACTGGTTACTTCCACTCGTGCTGTTATCAGCCTCGGAGGTGGGGGGAGGAGGATTATCGCCCTGGGTGCCTGTAAGCGAATCGAGCAAGGATCGGGCCTGATGCTTGCCTTCCTCATCCTTGGAGATGGTGAGATAAATAGCAAGATCTGTCGCAGCAGCTTTTTTGTTGCCCAGTTCAATGTAGGCGACGGCGCGATTAAAATAAGGAGCGGGGGCGTTGGGATTGATGGCAACGCATTGATTGAAATCCTCCAGGGCGCCCTCTGGATTTTCTTGTAACATGCGCAGTACGCCCCGATTAAAGTAGGCTGCCAGTAGCTTGGGATCCAATTCGATAGCCTTATCCAAATCCGCTTCGGCTTCATCAGTCATTTTCAGTCCCATATAGGCTCGGGCGCGATTGACATAGGTAGTGGCGTTATTAGGGTCCAACTGCAGGGCTTTATCAAAATCTTCCGCAGCCTTGGCGGGCCGGGAGATCATCAAATTTGCAGTGCCGCGAGCTGCATAGGCCTGGGGAAAATGCTTATCGATCTCAATAGCCTTATCGAAGTCGTCGATAGCTTCATTCACCTTTCCCTGATCCGCATACACTAGCCCACGATAATAGTAAGCAACAGAGGCGCCATCGGGATTGGCTGCGATAGCAACGGAAAAAGCATCGAGCGCCCCTTCCACATCCCCCTGCTTGGCTTTATCCAATGCCAATCTCGTAAAATCATCCATCGGCAATTCAGCGCCGGTCGCCTGTGTCGTCGTCTTCTCCGCCATATCGGCAGACGCAGCATCTCCCAAATTTGTCAGATGCGTCAAGGCAAACCAAACGCCTCCCATGACGATCACAGCCACAATGGCAGCAACAAGCCAACGCCACCAATCAGAAGAAGATTGTTTTTTCTCGGTCATTTGAGCCATAAAATTAAGGGTGTAGCAAGAGAAGTGTGTTCAATTAACTAAAATTAAACTACCAACGTACTCGACTTTAAGTCTCAAGAAGACACGAAGGGGAAAAATAAAGAAAAATGCTTCGCGCCTTCATCCTCTTCGTGTCTTCGTAGCAAAAATTAGTAGTCGCAGTTAAACAAAGAGTTTGATAAACAAAGATTCAACGAGCAGGCGAACATAGGGAAATTTCTTCCAACTTTTTCACCTTTTCAGGAAATCCACCGGCAGGCGTTCCCTGACGCCTGCCGGTGTGTGAATGGCTTGAAAGAGAACTTGCCGTCCAGCTACTTTTTGAGGACGTAAGCGACGACGCCGCCAACGATGAGACCAACCAACGC
>WGCR01000064.1 GCA_015493675.1 Anaerolineae bacterium | reverse complement strand
CAGGCCCGCCAATTCTTCGGGCGTGACGGGCGTGGGCAATACGCCCGCGGTCGGGTCGCGCAGCGCCTGCGAGGTCAACCAGTTCTGGCCATAATCGCAGTGCATATCACAGCCCAACATGCCAAAGGTCAGCGCGTCCGCGCCGGGCATCACATGATAAAAAGGCTTCTTCTCGATGGGATCCGCCTGGATGCCCGCGGCGTAGCCAAAAGGCGCATAAAGCACGCCGCCTTTGTTGTAACGCACCAGGCACACGCCGCGACGACCATCCTTGATCTTGCAGCGATGGCCGCAGGCGTAGCAGCGCACCGCGTTGTCATCCAATTTTTCGTAAAGCTCGCCGGGGGCGGTCATGTTGTCAAGATACTCGGAGAGGGAGATAACTTTTTCCGCCATTTTTCGCCTCCTCGAAAAAGGACTGCTAATCAGAAGCTGTTATGCACTTTGGCCTCGTCAAATCGAGAAGTCATATCATCTGCCCGCGGAATTCGCCGCTGATAACGCGGATGCGACAGGTTTCCGAGGATTCTTTGGATTGAAAAAGGATTTTTTCCGCAAAAATCCGCGATAATCCGATTTTTCAGCGTCATCCGCGGCGGATCGAAAGGTGAATGATAGGAAAACGATTAGAATTTGACAAGAAGTTCATAACAGGCTCTCAGAGTCAGCGGGTCTCACCCCGAGTATAGCAGAAAAGTATTTGAAAAAGATATGACATTGCTCTTTCGCCTTCATTTCGGGTATGATAAAGCAATTCAATCCCCTTACCATCAAAGGAGCGACCCCATGGATTTGCAATTGAACGGACGCATCGCAGCCGTGGCCGCGGCCAGCAAGGGCCTGGGCAAGGCCGTTGCCCGGGAATTGTTGCAAGAAGGAGCGCATGTGGCCATTTGCAGCCGGGATGAAGCCCGCATCGAGGCCGCAGCCGAAGACTTGCGCAAAGCCACCGGCGGCGAAGTCCTGCCCATCGTGGCAGATCTCACCACACTGGAAGGCTGCCGCCACTTCATCCAGACAACGGTCATGCACTACGGCGGCCGCCTTGATATCCTGGTGACCAACGCCGGCGGCCCGCCCTCGGGCCCGGTGGAACGTTTCGATGACAACGCCTGGCAGGCCGCCATCGAGCTCAACCTGCTCTCCACCGTGCGCATGGTCACCGCGGCCCTGCCCCACCTCAAGGAATCCCATCAGGGTCGTGTGATTGCCATCGCGTCCATCTCCGCCAAACAGCCCCTGAACAACCTGGCGCTTTCCAACGCCACGCGGGCGGGGGTTATCGGTTACATCAAATCCCTGGCCAACGAGCTGGGACACACCGGCGTCACTTTCAACGCGGTGCTGCCCGGCTGGACGCGCACCGCCCGGGTGGATGATCTGCTGGAAAATCTGGCCCGCACCCGCGGCGTTACGTCCGCAGAGGTGGAAGCGGGCATCACTGCGGCCATCCCGGCCGGACGCATGGCCCGTCCCGATGAATTCGCGGCCGTCGTCGCCTTTCTGGCCTCGGGCCGGGCCAGTTATCTCAACGGCGTCGCCCTGCAAATTGACGGCGGCCTCAGCCAGAACCTCCTCTGACAACTGCTGCGCAGGCAATCCCCCGCCCCGCTCAGCGTTCGCCTATCGCCTCTCATCTGTTGCCTTTCCTCATGTCCCGTCCCCCGGTCATCTTTTACGAAACAAATTATTTCCGTTTTTATGGCGCAGGCATGATGCTGCTCTGGACCATGCAGCATCTGCAACGCCTTCACCCCGTGTTCGTCACGCCTGGCGAGGGGGAACTCACGCGGCGGGTGCGGGAGGCCGGCATCGAAACCATCGTGCTGCCGGCTTCGGCGGCATGGCAACGGGCGCAAGGGAAGAAGGGCGCGAGCGGGAAATTGCAAAAAGCCGCCATCAGCCCCACGCTGATCGGTCATGTGCGGGCGCTGGCGCGTCTCGCCCGCGAGCGCAAGGCCATCGGCATTCACGCCAACAGCACCCGCGCCGCGGTGCTGGCCGGACCGGCGGCGCGGCTGGCGGGCGTCCCCATGTGGTGGCACCTGCGTCGAGAGCGCCCCATGCAGGGATCGGAGCGCATTGCCTACGCTTTCACCCATCGCGTGATCTGCGTGGCCCGGGCGGTCAAACGCACGCTGGGCGATCCCCCCAAGGCGGTGGTGATTCACGACGGCATTCCCGAGGACAGGCTGGATCACGGCGCCTCGGGTCATGCCCTGCGGGCGCGTCTGGGCTGGAGCGATGAGGCCCGGGTGATCGGGGCGGTAAGCTCCATCAGCCCCAACAAACGCCACGATCTCTTCATTCACATGGCCCTGACCCTGGCCGATGAATTTCCCGACGCCCGCTTCATGATTGCCGGTCATCGGCCCCAGGGCGCGCCCGCCAGCTACGAAGCAGCGCTGCACGCCCTGGCCCATCCCCTGGAATCCGACGGACGACTGGTGTTTTTGGGCTGGATCGAAGCCATGTCGGAGGTGTTTGCCGCCATGGATATCTTCGTCCTTGCATCCGCCAACGAGGGATTGGGTCTGGTGGCCATCGAGGCCATGCAAATGGGGACGCCGGTGGTGCGCACAAACACCGCCGGGGCCGAAGACATGATCCGGGATGGAGAAACGGGTTTCATCGTCCCCACCGATGATCTGGACGCCCTGACTGACCGCGTGCGACTGCTGCTGCAAGACGAGGCGCTGCGCCGCCGGGTGGGGCAGGCGGGCGCGACCTTCGCCCGGACCGAGTTCAGCGCCCGGCGCATGACCGATTTGATCGAAGATTTGATGCTGAACTCCTGAAAAGGCCTCAAGACAGAGACATAGCCTGTTTTTTCTCTGCCTCCGCCATGACGCCGCGAGGAAAGGGCCTTTTTGCAGGAGAGCCAATGCCGGGTATAATTCGAGTATGAGTTTTTCGCTGCGCGCCCGCGGTTTTGTCGCCCCCATCAGCCAATGGGGGCTTTTGGCGCTGGTGATGGTCGCGCTGGCTGCGATGCTGGCCTGGCTGCCTCTGAAACTGAGCCTGCTGGCGCTGGCGGCGCTGGCCTTCGGGTTGGCGCTGTTGTTGAAACCGGCAGTGGGACTGTATGCGCTGGCGCTGGTCATTCCCTTCAACGCCATCGCCCGCATCCCCCTGGGCCCGGCCGCGGTTGGCCCCACCGATCTGCTGGTGGCAGCCGTGTTTTTCGGCTGGTTTCTGCGAGCCGCCGCCTTTCGGCCCGACCGTCGCCCGGCTCCGCTGCTGTGGCTACTTCTGCCTTTCGCGATCGCGCTGCTCTACTCGACGCTGGCGGCCCGCAGCCTGGCGCAGGCCCTCCCCGAGCTGGTGAAATGGAGCGAAGTCGTCCTCATCTACTGGCTGGGCGCACAACTGCTCACCCCCAAACATCGCCTGCCCCTGGCACTGACCCTGTTGGCCGCAGGAAGCATCGAAGCGCTCATCGGCATCCGCCAGTTCGTTTTTCAGATCGGGCCGGAGGCTTATCTGCTGGGACGCTGGCTGCGGGCGTACGGCACCTTCGGCCAACCCAATCCCTACGCAGGATATCTGGGATTGCTGCTGCCGCTGGGGATCAGTTTGACGCTGTGGGCGTTGGCGTCAGTTTTCAGTAAACAGTATTCAGTAAGCAGTAAGCAGTATGCGGTGAGCAGTGTTCATTGGATGCGAAGACGATGGGTGCGGGGGGCGCTGGCTTTGCTCGTCGGCGGGATGACGGGCGTCATCGGTCTGGGCGTGATTGTAAGCTGGTCACGCGGAGCGTGGCTGGGGGTGATGGCCTCGACCGCGACGGTGCTGGCCCTGAGCTCCATCTGGGGACTGGGCCTCCTGCTGGCGCTGGCCGCGGCCCTGATCCTCGCCTGGCCCGCGATTCCCGGCAGCATCTCCGGGCGCATTGGCGATGTATTGGGCTATTTCGGCGTGTGGAACGCCCGCGGCGTCCCTGTCACCGACGAAAATTTCGCGGTGCTGGAACGGGTGGCGCACTGGCAGGCCGCCTGGGAGATGTTCGCAGACCATTTCTGGCTGGGCGTGGGCGTGGGCAACTGGGATGTGGTCTATCCCGACTATGCCATCGGCATCTGGGAAGCGTCGCTGGGGCACGCTCACAACGTGCTGTTCCACTATGCTGCGGTGGCGGGCATTTTCGGAGCGGTCAGCTATCTGTGGCTGTGGCTGGGCAGCCTGTGGCAGGCGTTTCGGGCCAGTCTGCGGCGCCCGGGCCTGGAAAAGGCCATTGCCGTCGGCGTCACCGGGATGCTCGTGCATCTTTCCATCCACAACCAGTTCGATAATCTGTGGGTGCAGGGCATGCCGCTGTTGATCGCCCTGCTCCTGGCAATTTTGCCCCTGAAAATGAAACCAAACAACGCTAAAAATCATCTCAAATGATTGGAGTGTCAAACTCCTGAAATTCATAAAGGAAAGGAAAAATGTCTGATAAAAAAACTGTTGAACAGGACACGGCCGAAGCGGAACAAACGATTGTCGAGGAAACTCCCCAGGTGGATGAGCCGGAAGCCGCTGCCTCCGAGCAGCAAGCTGATTCCAGCCCTGAAATCGAGGCGCTTGTGCAAGAATTGCGAGAGGCCCGCGAAGCGGCAGACGAAGCTCATGAT
>WGCR01000063.1 GCA_015493675.1 Anaerolineae bacterium | reverse complement strand
TTCCTAGCCCGGAGGTTCACCTCCGGGGCGTACGGCGCACAACGCCCCAATTTTGAAACGCACCCAATGCACTTGTCCCAAAACAATCTCTCGCAGCGCCAAATCCTATGAAACGTCGCATCAACATCTTCCTCACCTTGTTCGTCGCCCTGATTGCGGTCTGGCCGATGGCGTCTTTGCTGTCTTCGGCCAGCGCCGCGCCCGATGCGCGGGTGACGCAGGCGGTGTGGGACGAGCTCGACGCCCGCGGCCAGGCCGATGTCATCCTCCAACTGCCCCAGCCCGGCCTGAGCCCGGCCTACGCCCTGCCCGACAAGGCCGCCCGCGGGCGCTGGGTGTATGATACGCTTCGCGTCACCGCCGAAAAGACCCAAGCGCCGCTCGTGGCCGAGCTCGACCGCTCGGGCGCCCGCTACCAGCGTTTTTGGGCGGTCAACGCCATCCGCGTACGGGTGGATGAGAAGCTGCTGGCCCGATTGCTGCGCTTTCCGCAAGTGCAGCGCGTCTCTGCAGATGAGACATTCCCGGGCGTGGGACCTGAACCCTCGCTTTCCGCCCAGGCGGAGACTGGCCCGCTGCCCTGGGGCGTGGGCCGGGTGAACGCCTCCTGGGCCTGGCAGCAGGGCGTCACGGGAGCAGGCGTAACCATCGCCGGGCAGGACACCGGCTACGATTGGCGGCATCCGGCGCTCGAACAAAGCTATCGCGGCTACGACGCCGCCACCCGCGTCGCGAACCACGATTACAACTGGCATGACGCCATCCACGAAATCGATCCCCATCTTTCCGGCTCCAATCCCTGTGGGCTGGATTCGCCCGAGCCCTGCGACGATCACGGGCATGGCACGCACACCATGGGCACGATGGCGGGAAATGATCTGGCGTCAGATGCTGAAGGCTGGCCCGCGGCCGCGGCGCACCCCATCGGCGTGGCGCCGGGCGCAAAATGGATGGCCTGCCGCAACATGGAGCGGGGCTGGGGCCGCCCCTCCACCTATATCGAATGCTTCCAATGGTTCACCGCGCCCTGGCCCATTGGCGGCGATCCCTTCACCGACGGCGATCCGACCAAAGCGCCCGATGTGATGAATAACTCCTGGAGCTGTCCCACCGATGAAGGCTGTACGCCCGAGAAACTGGCGGTCATCGAACCGGCGCTGGATGCCGCCGACGCCGCCGGGATTCTGGTGGTGGTCTCGGCCACGAACAACGGCTCGGCCTGCAACACCATCCACGAACCCGCCGCCATCTATCCAAAATCCTTTACGGTCGCAGCCACCGCCAGCAATGATGGCCTGGCCTCTTTCAGCAGCCGCGGGCCGGTGAGCTACAATGGCGTCACCCGCATGGGACCAGATATCAGCGGGCCGGGCGTGGGCGTCTATTCCAGCATTCCCGGAAATCGTTATTCATCCCTGTCGGGCACGAGCATGGCCGGGCCGCATGTGGCGGGCGTGGCCGCGCTGTTGATGAGCGCAGAGCCAAAGCTCAAGGGCCAGACCGAGATGATACGGGCCATTCTCACCCGCACCGCTGATCCCAAAACGTCCTCGCAGGGTTGCGGCGACGATGCGCCCGATGCCGTGCCTAACAATGGCTTCGGCTGGGGCGTTGTCAATGCCCGCAGCGCCATCGAATCGTTGAGCCAAGAGGCGACCATTTCCGGCGCACTGCGAGATGCAGAGGGAAATATCGCTCCCGAAGAAGGCGTCGCGGTGGGGGTGTATCGTTATCCTTCGGGCGAATGGGTGACTGGCGGCGCGACATCCGAAGCCGGCTCCTATCACTTTTCCGTGCCGTGGGGCGCATACATCGTGACAAGCCAGACGCCCGGACAAAGCTCTGTGGCCGGGCCGGTCTACGCGGTGGGCGGGTATGAAAGCCGGGCGGACATCACGCTCCTGCCCACCCGGTATTTCTTCCCGATGGTTGTAAAATAGTCGCAGCGTGTAACCCTTCGCAATTTCATTACATCTAACAATCCGGTTGACAAAACGCGGAGACTTGCCGCGTGCATCTCATGTCAACCACTTTTTATCACAAGCAATCTTTCTCAAACCGAGTTTAAAATAAGGAGCAACTTTATTATGCCTCTCTTGAGCCCTGATGACGCCAAAGCTGTACAGGAGCAATTTCAGCAAAACATCACCAGCCCGGTCAAAATGATCGTGGTCACCACCCAGCAGAACTGCATGTATTGCAACGAAGTGAAAATGCTGGCCGAAGAACTGGCCGAACTCTCTCCCATGATCGCGGTGGAAGTCTACGATCTGGAGCGGGACAAGGCGATTGTCGATCTCTATGGTCTGGACAAAGCCCCCGCCATCGTGGTGGTGGCCGATGGCCGCGGCGAAGAGCCCGACACCAACTACGGCATCCGTTTTTACGGCATTCCCAGCGGTTACGAATTCATGTCCTTGCTGGATGCCCTGAACACCGTGGGCAGCAATGGCGCTTCGATGCAACTGATGCCCGAAACGATCGAGTTCCTCAAAAGCCTGGATCGAGACGTCCACATGCAGGTTTTCATCACCCCCACCTGCCCCTACTGCCCTCGCGCGGTCATCCTCGCCCATCATTTCGCCTTCGTTAGCCCCCGCGTGACTTCGGATATGATCGAGGCCATGGAATTCCAGGAGCTTTCCAACAAGTACAGCGTTTATGGCGTGCCGCGCACCGTCATCAACGAAAACGTGCACCAGGAAGGCGCTGTGCCCGAGCCCATGATGCTGCAAAAGCTGAAGGAAGCCGTGGCTGTCACGCCCGTCTAAACCCTGATTCACTGTTCACACGAAACGTCCCTCCTTTTTGGATGGGGCGTTTTTTTGTTGTATCAACGCTATTATCGCCTTCCTGCGCCAACCACACATCCGCAAACTTGACCCAAACCCCATCCTGCGGCAAACTTATCCTAACCTACCTCCCGATCCTGTCTCCAATCCCGCTATGGAACTCCACACGTATTTCCGCATCCTCAAACGCTGGTGGTGGATTCCCATCGGCTTGACAGCGCTGACCCTGGTCTTTTCGCTGATCACGCTCAAGCCCTGGCAGCCGCGCCCGCCGACTTATGTCATGGGCATGTCTTTCAGCGTGGGCGTCAAACCCCAACAACTGCCCGATCAATTCACCTATGACGGCTACTACACCGCGCTTTCCTCGGAATACCTCATCGACGATTTCAGCGAGATCGTCAAAGGCTCCGAGTTTGCGGCCGCAGTGAGCCAGCGTCTGGCCGATGAGGGCATTCAGGTGGCACCGGGCCAGATTCAAGGATCCACCCAGACGGGCAAGCTCCACCGCATCCTCAACGTCACCATTTATGATGGCGACCCGAAGCGCGTGGCGAAGATCGCCGATGCGGTGGCTGCAACCATGACCGAGGACGCCGACCAGTTCATGCCCCGGCTGCTGGAAGATCAGGGCGCCGTGTACATCGTCAACCGCGGCGCGGTGGTTCCCATCGGTCCCAGCCTGAAACAGCGGCTGGATCTGCCCTTGCGCCTGGTTCTGGCCTTGCTGGCGGGCATTGGATTGGCTTTTTTGCTGGAATACCTCATGCCGCGTGTGCAGACTCGCAAGGATATGGAGGCGCTGGGCGTCCCCGTCCTGGCCGAAATCCCGCGCAAATAGGCGGCTGTGATACAATGAGGCCGCTCAACTCTTTCTCGATAACCCTCTGAATCTATGGAACTCAAAGTCTACTGGCAAATACTCAAAAAGCGCGGCTGGATCATTCTGGTGGCAGCGCTCATCACCGGCGTTGCGGCTTTTGGATTCAGCCATTTCCAGGAGCCCATCTACCGGGCCCGGATTCTGGTCAGCGTGCGCCCGGCCCGGCCCGATTTCGGCCTCACCGGTTCCACCAAAGATCTGCTCAGAAACTTCCAGACCAACCTGCTCACCCATCGCATGGCCCAAAAGGTCATCGACCGGGCCCAGTTGGACATGAACACCTACGAACTGCTGTCCGAGGTCGAGGTCAATCCCGAGCCCGACCGCTTTGTGATGGAAATCGTCGTCAAAGACCCCGATCCGCAGACCGCGATCACCATCGTGCAGACCATGGCCCAGACTTTTGTGGACGAACAAGAGGCCTGGAATCAGGAGCAGGATCAGCGAGACCGCATCGACACCTGGATCGTGGACGACGCCCGGGACGCGCCTCTGTGGCGGCCCAATCCCAAGCTCAATGCAGTGGCGGGCCTCATTCTGGGCGCACTCATCGGAGCCATCATCGTCTTTGCGCTGGAATGGGCCGAATCCGCCTACATCCGCACCTCCGACGACATGGAACGGGCCGTTGGCGTGCGCGTGCTGGGGGCCATCCCCGGCGAAAAGAGCGCCAGGCGCAAGGCCCGAACATCATCCTGACGACCAACCGGGAGCCAAACACCTATGATCGATCTGATTACCATCACCGATGCGCACTCGCCCCGAGCCGAGGCGTACCGCAGCCTGCGCACCAATCTCGATTTCTACAGCCTGGAAAATCCCCTGCACACGCTGCTCATCACCAGCGCCGAGCCAGAGGATGACAAGACCACGGTGTTGGCGAATCTGGGCGTCATCAGCGCTCAGGGCGGCAAACAAGTCATTCTCATCGACGCGGATCTGCGGCGGCCCAGGCTGCATGAAGTCTTCGGGCTGGATAACAGCCGGGGGCTGGCCTCGGCGCTGACGGACGAGACCGCGGATCTGCCTATCTTCGACACCGAAATCCCCAACCTGCGGGTGATTCCGGCCGGGCCCACGCCCGAGAACCCCGCGGATCTGCTGGCTTCGGACCGCATGGGCGACATCATCGCGCAACTGAAGGAGCAGGCCGACGTGGTGCTGTTCGACGCGCCGCCCCTCATTGCGGTCACCGATGGGGCGCTGCTGGCCACCAGGGTGGATGGCGTGCTGCTGGTGGCCCGGGCCGGACGCACCAAGCGCGAGTTCGTGGAGCGGGCCAAGGACATCCTGGCCAAGGTCAACGCCAATCTGGTGGGCTCGGTGTTGACCAACGCCGCCCTGGACACGGGCGTGTACAACTATTACGGCGAGTAACCGCCACGACACGAGCAACGATTCGCAGATATGACAAAAATAGAACGCAGACACATCTGATGCACACAGATTTTCGCAGATTGTTTTGATTTTATCTGTTTTTATCTGCGTAGATCAGCTTTTTCTGCGTCATCTGCGTTCTATTTACAAAACAGAACACGCGAGGCATCTTTATGAAAGCGCTTATCCTCAGCGGCGGCAAGGGCTCCCGCCTCTATCCCCTCACCTACACCAATGCCAAACAGCTCATTCCCGTGGCCAACAAGCCCGTGCTGTTTCGGGTCATCGAGGCCATCCACGACGCGGGCATCGACGACATGGGCATCGTTATCGGCAGCGGCGAAAATGGCCGCAAGGTGCGAGCCGCTGTGGGCGATGGCGGGCGTTGGGGCGTCAAGATCACCTACATCGTGCAAGACGAGCCCAAGGGCCTGGCCCACGCGGTGCTCATCGCCCGCGACTACCTGAGCGACGATCGCTTCGTCATGTTCCTGGGAGATAACGTCATCGAGGGCGGCATCAGCGACCTCATCCGCGAATTCGAGACCTCCGACTACAACAGCCAGATCGTGCTGACCCGGGTGGCCGAACCCAAGCACTACGGCGTGGCCGAGCTCAATCCCGACGGCAGCATCAAGCAACTGGTGGAGAAACCGCGCCAGCCCAAGAGCGATCTGGCCCTGGTGGGCATCTACATGTTCGATGAGCATGTACACGAGGCGGTGCGCAGCATCAAGCCATCCTGGCGGGGCGAGCTGGAGATCACCGACGCCATTCAGTGGCTGGTGGATGCGGGCTACCACGTGCATCCCTACATCCATCGCGGCTGGTGGATCGACACCGGCAAACCCATCGACATGCTGGCGGCCAACAGCAAGGTGCTGGAGGAGCTGACGCCGCGCATCGATGGTTTTGTGGACAAGGATTCTGAGGTGGATGAGCGGGTGACGGTGGAGCCGGGCGCGCAGATCATCAACAGCGTGGTGCGGGGCCCCACCATCATCGGCGAAAACACCCGCATCATCAACAGCTATGTAGGCCCGTTCACCTCCATCTATCACGATTGCCTCATCGAGGATGCGGAGATCGAGCACTGCATCATGCTGGAGCACAGCCAGATCAGCGATGTGGACGCCCGCATCACCGACAGCCTCATCGGCCGCAACGTGGTCATCAGCCGCTCGGAGCTGAAGCCCCGGGCCTTGAAGCTGACCATCGGCGACAACTCCCGCGTGGGATTGATTTAGCGCCGGGGTGCGTCACACCTGATGCGATTCGCCGCCATGCCTGCGATCTCGCGCCCCCTGCCATGATTGTCTTTTTCCCGAGGTTGATGAAACGTGCAACGCACCTTCGCTGAATGGATGATCGCTCTGGCTTTAGCCCTGATGATCATCGCCATCATCATCGCAGCCACCAACACCTCGCCGCAATGGATCTACCAGGGGTTTTAGGGATGGTTACGGTTCACAGTTCACAGTTTGCGGTTCACAGTTCAGGGTTCACAGTTCAGGGTTCACGGTTTATGGTTCGAGGTTCAGGGTTCGAGGTTGGGACGTCCCCACTGAACACTGATTACTGCTTACTGCTCACTGATTACTGCTTACTGCTTACTGAAAATGGGTCTGGGGCTTGAGACGATCCTCGTCTTCGTGGTCTTTGCGCTGCTCTACGCAGGGCTGGCCCGCGGCCGCGCCCGCGCCTGGCTGCTGTTCGGAGCCAGCGTGGTCGCGGTTTACTGGCTGCAACCCTGGCTGCCCATCCGCTACGCGGATTTCCTGCTGCCCACCTTCACTCTGACACTGACCGCGGGCGGCTGGTGGCTGACCCGCCAACCGGCCGAGGGGCGGCGCTGGCGTTTGGAGCCAGCAGACTGGTGGGCGCTGGCTGCGCTGGCGGGGCTCATTTTGCTCATGGGGATGAACCGCTTTCTGGCGCCCGAATGGCGGCTGACGCCCTCGCGGCCTCCTGCGCCCGGCCTGATTTTGGCCGCGCTAGCGGTGACGGGCGTAATCCTGGCCGCGGTGACGCCCCTGCTGGCCGGGCCCAAACGCTGGTGGACGCTGACTGGCGGCATCCTGGTCATCGTGGCCATCTTCGTCGTGCTGAAGACGCCCGCGCTAAGCCAGGCCGCAGCCGCGTGGTGGCGCTCGCACACGGGCCAGAACCCGGCTCTGGCCTCGCCCTCGGACCTGGGCTGGCTGGGCTTCTCCTACGTCAGCTTCCGCATCATCCACACCCTGCGCGACCGGCAGACGGGCCTGCTGCCCGACCTGGGGTTGCAGGAGTACGTGGCTTATGTCATCTTCTTCCCTGCGTTCATCGCCGGGCCCATCGACCGAGCCGAACGTTTTCAGAAGGATTGGCGGGCGCTGCCGGGCCTGCGGGGGCTGGACGCGGCCCGCCTGAGCGAGGGCGGCGCCCGCATCCTCACCGGCATGTTCAAGAAATTCGTCATCGCCGACACCCTGGCCCTGGGCATGTCTCTCACGCCCGATCTGGCGCAGCAGACCCACAGCGCACTGGGCCTGTGGGCACTGCTCTACGGCTACGCCTTCCGCCTCTACTTCGATTTCGCGGGCTACACCGACATCGCCATTGGCGTGGGCCTGCTGCTGGGCGTGCGTCTGCCCGAAAACTTCAAGCGTCCCTATCTCAAAACCAACATCACCACCTTCTGGCAGAGCTGGCATGTCACCCTCAGCGATTGGGCGCGATTCTACATCTTCTCGCCTCTCAGCCGCAGCCTGTTGCGCCGCAAACCCCGGCCCAACCCAAAACTCATCGTCTTTCTGGGCCTGATGGCCACCATGCTCACCATCGGCCTGTGGCACGGCATCGCCTGGACATTCGTCATCTGGGGCGCGTGGCACGGTTTGGGCCTGTTTGCGCACAAGATGTGGAGCGACCGCACCCGCAAGTGGTATCGCAACCTGACAAAGCGGCCCTGGCAAAAGCGGGCCTGGACGCTATTCGCCTGGTTCGTCACCTTTCAGTTCGTCGTGCTGGGATGGGTGTGGTTTCTGCTGCCCGATCCCGCCCTGGCCGCCCGCACCTTTCTCCGCCTCTTCGGCCTGGGCTGGTAAGCCCATTGACAATTAGCCATTGACAATTCTCATGCGCCTCCCCTCCCCTCTCTCCACCTTCTTCCAATCCGCCACCTGGCGATGGGTGGGACGCGTCCTGCTCAAGACAGCGGTGATTTTCGTCGCGCTGAATCTGCTCTTCGCCTGGGCCTATCCGATGGAAGCGTTGGGGAAACTCTCGCTCTACAACCTGGTCTGGCCCGGACGCCTGCGCCTGCCCTACGGCGAAGACCCGGCCAAAGACTACAACCTCAGCCTCTACAACGTCCCCGCCATGTTCCACAGCCACACGCTGATGCAAGACAAGGCCGCGGACGAATTCCGGGTGCTGGTTATCGGCGATTCGGCTACCTGGGGCTGGTTCTTGCAAAACAAGGATGCGCTGTCCGGGCGATTGAACGCGGGCGGGTACAGAACCGAGGGCGGCAAGCGGCTGATTTTCTACAATCTGGGCTACCCGGTCATGTCGCTGACCAAAGATTTGATGCTGCTGGATGAGGCCATGCGCTATCAGCCCGACCTCATCCTCTGGCCCGTGACCCTGGAATCCTTCGCCCGCTCCCGCCAACTCGATCACCCCCTGCTGCAGAACAATCCCCAGCGGGTGCGGCGACTCATCGCGGCTTACCATCTCGATCTGGCCCCGAACGATCCACGCTTCGTCGATCCCGGCTTCCTGCAGCGCAGCATCGTGGGCCAGCGCCGCGAGCTTGCGAATCTGATGCGGCTGCAAAGCCTGGGTCTGGCCTGGGGCGCGACCGGCATCGATCAGGACATCCACGCGGATATCCCCTTGCGCAAGACCGATTTGGAAGACGATTTGAGCTGGAAGGATTTGCAGAAGCCCGTCACCCTGGACGAGCAGATTCTGGTCTTTGATGTGCTGGCCGCGGGCGTAACCCGGGCGGGCGACATCCCCGTGCTCATCGTCAACGAGCCCATGTTCATCAGCGACGGCGAAAACAGCGACATTCGCTACAACAGCTTTTATCCCCGCTGGGCCTACGATCAGTATCGAACGCTGCTGGCGGCCCGGGCCCAGGCCAATGGTTGGGATTACCTCGACCTGTGGGACAGCATCCCACCCGACCAATTCACCGACACGCCCGTGCATCTCACCCCCGCGGGCGAACAGATGCTGGCCGACATCCTCGGGCCGGAGGTCGTGCAGCGGGCGCAATGAGCCATCTCAGAGGCGGATGGACGTGATGTCATCCGCATTGGCGATTCTGGGGACATTTTGATAAAATGTTGCAAAAGCACCATTATCCCCCTATTGGCCTTTTGAGGCGATTATGAATGCAAAACCTGAAATCTACGTCAGCATCGGCGAAATGAAAAAGCGGCTTTCCGAATTGACTAATCGGGTAGCTTTCGGTGGCGAGCGCATTATTCTGACTTCTCGCGGTCGTTCCAAAGCCGTTCTTGTGAACATTGAGGACTATGAGCGACTGAAACAATTGCAATCCGATAAACAAAATCGACTGGACGCTTTGCAAACGATACGAAATCATCGCCAAAACATTTTAGCTCGACGACGTCAGCCAATTGATGTTGACATTGTCGAGCTCATCCACGACGCGCGAGAGGAGCGGACGGATGCCATCATCGAAACCATCGCTTCTGGTAGTTGACGCCAGCGTAATCCTCTGGGCTGTGATTCCAGGCCCGATCGACACCTTGCCGCTGTTTGAATCATGGCGGGAGTCGCCTTTGTGGGCGCCCGATCTCTGGTTACCCGAAGTCACATCGGGCATTCGATCGCTGGCGTATGGCGGTTATTTGGACGAGAGAGAAGCAAAGCAGGCGGTTGAGGATGTATTTTTGCTGGGTATCCAGACATTTCCAGCGGACCAGGCGCTGGCCTTGCGGGCGTTGACTTGGGCCGGACGCTTGCAGCAGCGTCGGGCATATGACGCCTTTTATGTGGCGCTGGCTGAACAATTGAACGCATCGTTCTGGTCGGCGGACAAACGATTGGTTAACGGGCTCCGGGCGTTGGGTGTTTCGTGGGCGCATGGGGTGGAAGAAGCGAAATGACCTGCACGGGCGGCGGTGCCAGACTCCAAACCATTTGAGGGGCGGGACACTTCGTCACATGGCGGAGGATGGCGTATAATCCAGCAGTATTCAAATTCTTCCCCGGAGTAGCCCCATGCCCAATCTCGATGAAAGCATCGTGCGAGAGAAAATCCGCACGTACATCACCCATGAATTGATTCGCGACCCCGATTACGACCTGGCCGATGATGAAGGCGTCATCACCGGCGGCCTCATGGATTCCTTCGCCCTGGCCGATTTCGCCGTTTTCGTCGAACAGGAATTCGACGTTTATATCCCCGATCCCGATCTGACGGTGGACAAGATGGACACCCTGGATCAGATGGTCGCCCGCGTCATGCGAGGATAGACAACCTTAGATTCTTTTAGCACATTGTCCCGGATGACAGGCTTCAAGCCCGTAACAGGAACAATGTCCACCTCCCGCTGCAACAGTTCCGATAATTCCCGTTGGATGCGCGCCAGAGCAAGAAATCCAATCTGCGCATCATCTTCGAATGCCACCAGTACATCGATATCACTCTCCTGCCCGAAGTCCTCGCGCAAATAAGAGCCGAACAGCGCCAGTTGACGAATATGATGACGCTGGCAGAAGTTTTTGAGTTGCTCTTGGGAAAGGGGGATTTCTCGTAACATTTTTGTCACCAAATTCCTGGTCAATTCATTATACCACACCTGTTTTCCATGCTCACGCCCGAAACTCGCCCCGCCTACGCCACCCTGCTGGATGCCGCCGCACTGCGCCCGGAGGAGGACCACGCGCCCGCCATCATCTTCCTGGCCACCGACGCCGAGCCGGTGACGGTGACCCGCGTCGACTTTCAGGCCCGGGCGCAGGCCTACGCGGCGGGCCTGACGCGGCTGGGCGTGGCTGCGGGCGAGCTGGTCATCATCGCTCACACGCAGAATCTGGAAAGCATCTACGCGTTCTGGGGGGCGCTACTGATGGGAGCCATCCCCGCCATGTTCCCCACCCTGACCGAGAAGCTGGACCGGGACGTGTACATGCGGAACATGAATGAGCTTGTGGCCCGCTCGGGCGTGCGACTCATCTTCACCAGCGACGCGTTTGCGCCGGTGATGGCCCGCACCGCGGACTGCCCCGTCATCGGCTCCGCCGAGCTGGCCGGGCTGGCGAATGCGGCCGGGGCGTTGCGCTGGCATCAGCCGCAGCCGGAGGACATCGCGTTCTTGCAGCATTCCAGCGGCACCACGGGCCTGCAAAAAGGCGTAGCCCTCAGCCACCGGGCGGTGCTGAACCAGCTTGCGAGCACCGCTCGGGCCATCGATCTACGCCCGGATGATGTCATCGTCAGTTGGCTGCCCCTCTACCACGACATGGGTCTCATTGCCGGATTCATGCAGCCGCTGGTGCAGGGCGTTCCCCTCATCCTCATGTCCCCCTTCGATTGGGTGAAACACCCGGCGCTGCTGTTCCGGGCCATCCATGAATACAACGGCACCCTGACCTGGCTGCCCAACTTCGCCTACAATCATCTCGCCCGCCGCGTGCGAGGCCGGAATATAGCGGGCCTGCGGCTGGACGGGATGCGGATGTTCATCAACTGCTCGGAGCCGGTGCGCCACGACAGCCACGAGCTCTTTTTGCAGCGTTTTGGCGAAATGGGCGTGCGGGCAGAGATGCTGGCCGTGAGCTACGCCATGGCCGAAAACACCTTTGCGGTCACACAGACGCCCCCGGATCAGCCCCCGCGGCTGGATGTGGTGGATCGGCGGGCGTTGGAGAAATCAGGCCGGGCGCTGCCCGCGAGAGATGGGGATCGGACCCGAACGCTGGTTTCCTGCGGTCCGCCTATCCCCAACACCCGCGCCAAAGCCGTGAACGCGGCGGGCGAAACGCTGCCCGAGCGCCGCGTGGGCGAGATCGCCATCCGCAGCGATTGCATGTTGACCGGCTACTACAAACGGCCCGATCTGCAACCCTTTGCCGACGGCTGGTATCTGACGGGCGACATGGGCTACATGGCCGATGGCGAGGTGTACATCGTGGGGCGCAAGAAGGATTTGATCATCAACGCCGGCAAGAATGTGTATCCGCAGGACATCGAGGCCATTGTCAATGAAGTTCCCGGCGTGCATCCGGGCCGGGCCGTGGTTTTCGGCGTCCCCGATGAACGCGAGGGCACCGAGCTCATCGCCGTGGTGGCCGAGGTGGATGCCGACGATCCCGCAGGGCGCAAGCAGATCGCCCGCGCCATCCGCCAGCTTGTGGCCCGAGAGAGTACAGTCACCGTCAGCTATGTGACCCTGGTCGGGCCCAAGTGGCTGATCAAGACATCCAGCGGCAAGATCGCCCGGGCCGCCAATCGGGAGAAGTGGCTGGCTGAACAGGGGAGATAATCCCGGCAATGGGCGTCGATCCTTACTTTTTACTTTTCGAATTGCTGATGTATGGGCTGCTGACGCTAAGCCTGTATGACGCCCGCAAACAGGGCTGGCGCGTGGTGTGGCAGGTGTTGGCGGGCGTGGCGTTTGGGGTGCTGCTGGAATGGGCGACGATTCAGCAGCTTCATGCGTATCAATACGGGCAATTCCCGATTATGATCGCCGGGGAGGCGCCGTTGGCCATCGGCGTGGGCTGGGGCGTCATCATCTACGCGGCCCGCCGCTATGCCGACGTCACATCCTTGCCCCGCTGGGCGAAGCCGTTGCTGGCGGCGCTGCTGGCCCTGAACATCGATCTCGCCATGGACGCCATCGCCATCCGCCTGGGCATGTGGGATTGGGGACAGGGATTGGACTTTCAGTATTTCGGCGTGCCCTGGGCCAATTTCTGGGCCTGGTTCTGGGTGGTGACGTTCTTCTCCGCGGGATTGTGGTGGCTGGCCGACGGCAAAAGCGCCGTAAGTCGCTGGCTGGGACCGGTCGGGGCGATGCTGTTGGGCGTGGCGGGCGTGCTCGCCACCAACTATTTCATCGTGTATATCATCCCTCGTCGGTGGTATGAAGCCGTCATTGCCCTGGTTCTGCTGGGCGCATTGGGATGGGTGCTACGCTTGCGCCCCCGCGTCATCACTCATCCCCTCCCATCCATCTCCAAATGGACGCCCTTCACCTTTCACGCCTTTTTCCTGCTGGCGGGCGTCGCGTCGGGCGTGATTTTTCATCCGCCCGCGCTGCTGGCGGTCAGCCTGCTGATGTTCGGGATTGCCTGGCTGCTGCACCGACCTGCGCTCAATGCGCCTGCCAGTAATCGAGAATAGCGGCTAATTCGGGTGCGCCCGTTTCGTTGGTGATGCGCAGACGCTTCATCTCGTAAAGATGCCCGTTGTCATGCGTCACGCCCGGCTGCGTGGTGACCGCGCCCCAAAAACCGGCATCGTGCACCACCTGGATGACTTGCTGGTCGTAGGAGCCGGAAGGATAACAGAAGATGCGCGGTTTTTTGCCCAGATTCGCTTCCAGGGTCTGGCTGCTGCCCAAAATCTGCCACACCAAAAAATCAGCGTCCCGGCCCCTGAGATCGGGGTGATTGCGGCTGTGGGAGCCCAGCTCCATGCCCGCCGCGTCCATCTCCTGCAACTGATCCCAGGTGGCGTAGCGGGCGTAAGTCGGGTCTGTGGCGGCCAGATCCGCAAAATCGGTGATGATGAAAAAGGTTCCCACCATGCCGTGATCCCGCAGAGCGGGAAACGCGTTTTGGTAATTGTCCTCGTAGCCGTCATCGAAGGTGATGATAATGGGTTTTTCGGGCAAAGCGGGCCCGCCCGTCTGCAAATAGCTGATCAAATCCTGCAAATGAATGGTCGTATAGCCCTGCTCTTGGAGATAGTCCAGATGCTGTTGGAATGTCTCCGGCAGCAGCGACAGGCCCCGCCGGTACGCATCTGCATTCGCGGGCGGGATGGAGATGTAGTGATACATGAGGATGGG
>WGCR01000062.1 GCA_015493675.1 Anaerolineae bacterium | reverse complement strand
TGCCCATTCTCATCCGCCCCCACCACAATGTCCCCCCCTTCCGTGTTGGCGAAGGCGACAATGGTCTCCAGCACCGCGTCCGGATCCAGATTGGGGAAAAAGGCCAGTTGCAGGCCGGGCTTGCGGCCCAGCAGATAAGAAAGGGTCATGGGGAAAGATCAGTATTCAATGAACGGATGCCGATCCGTCGTTGTCGGGCGCCTGCTGATCGCTGGCTGCCGCTTCCGGTTCCTTGACTTCGATTTCTTCGATGCGGGCGGCGGAGACCAGCGCATCTCCCTCTTGCAGGCGCACACAGCGTACGCCCCGCGTCGCCCGGCCCAGCAGGCTGATATCCTGCACTCTGGTGCGCATGGCGATGCCGTTGCGCGTCATAAAAGCCACATCGTCATCTTCATCCACAATCATAGCCACCACGATGGGGCCTGTCTCATCCAATCGCCTGTGATCGGTGATCCACACCCCCTGTGTATAGCGTCCTTTGACAGGAATATCCTCGGGCGAGACGCGTTTGCCCCAGCCCTGCTCGGTGACAATGAGCAGACTGCGCTGCCCGTCCATGGCGGTCATGCCGGTCACAAGATCATCTCCCACCAGACGAATGCCGCGCACGCCCGTGGCGGTGCGGCCCATGGGACGAATAGCGCTCTCGTGGAAACGCAGCACTTTGCCCTGACGGGTGACGATGACGATATCCTCATCGCCGTGGGTGACTTCCACGCTGATGAGCTCGTCGCCCGCCGGGATGTTCATGGCGATAATGCCCGAAGGCCGTACACGGGCGAATTCACCCAGAGTCATGCGTTTGATGCGTCCCCGCCGGGTGCACAGCACGATGTATTCTGATTTCTCGAAATCCTCCACCGGGATCACCGCCGTGACCGTCTCATTGTTCTGAAGATTCAAAACATTAGTGACATGATAGCCGCGGGCGGTGCGGCTTCCCTCGGGGATGTTGAAGGCGCGCTCTGAGTAAACCCGCCCCTGGTTGGTGAAGAACAGCAGGTGATCCAGCGTGCGGGCGAAAAGGGAGCGCACCACCACATCCTCGGCCTTGGTGGCCACGCCTTTGACGCCTTTGCCGCCCCGACCCTGAGCCTTGAACACCTCGGCGTCGGTGCGCTTGATGTAATTGCTTTGAGTGAGAGTGATGATGACGCCACGCTGGGTGATGAGATCTTCCTCGCGGAATTCACCGATGCCATGCGGATCGATGCGGGTGCGACGTTCATCCGCGTAGATTTCTTTCAGATATTGTACATCTTCGCGGATCAATCGCAGGATCTCGTGTGGATCGGCCAACAACCCCCTGAGATACCCCACGCGGGCGGTGAGCTGATCGTACTCATCCTCGATTTTCTGTCGTTCCAATGCGGCCAGGCGACGCAAAGGCATATCGAGGATGGCCTGGGCCTGGATTTGGCTGAGACCGAAATGCTCCATCAGAGCGGAGCGGGCCTCATCCACCGTGCGGCTGCCGCGAATGGTCTTGATCACCTCATCCAGGAAGTCCAGGGCGATGCGCAATCCCTCCAGGATATGTAGCCGGGCCTCGGCCTGGGCCAGCTCCCAGCGGGTGCGCCGCGTGATCACCTCCAAACGGTGATCGATATAGACCATCAACATCCGTTTGAGGGAGAGCGTATGCGGCTCGCTGTTCACCAGCGCCAGATTATTGACGCCAAAGGTGGTTTGCAGGAAGGTGTATTTGAAGAGCTTGTTCAGCTCCTTGCGGGGCACTGCGCCCCGTTTCAACTCGATGACAATGCGCATCCCCTTGCGGTCGCTTTCATCCCGCAGGCCCGAGATGCTGTCCAGGCGTCCCTCTCGCACCAGAGCAGCAATGCGCTCGATAAGGGTGGTCTTGTTCACCTGGTAGGGGATTTCAGTGACAATGACGCGGAAACGCCCGCCTTTCATCTCCTCAATCTCGGTTTTGGCGCGCACGATGACCCGTCCCCGGCCCGTGGCGAAGGCCTGCTTGATGCCCTCCAGCCCCATGATGATGCCGCCAGTGGGAAAATCGGGTCCCTTGACAAACTGCATCAATTCGGGGAGCTGCACCTCCTGGATATCATCCCAGCGGTCGATCATGTAGATCAGCGCATCGGCGATCTCTCCCAGGTTGTGCGGCGGAATGTTGGTGGCCATGCCCACGGCGATACCGCTGGCTCCGTTCAAGAGCAAATTGGGCAGCCTGGCAGGCAACACTTTGGGCTCCATCAATGACTCATCGAAGTTCGGAGACCAATCGACGGTGTCTTTTTCGATATCCGCCAGCAACTCGCCGGCGATCTTCGCCAGCCGGGCTTCGGTGTAACGCATGGCCGCAGCGCTGTCGCCATCTACAGACCCAAAGTTGCCCTGGCCGTCTACCAGGGGATAGCGCAGACTGAAATCCTGCGCCATGCGCACCATGGCGTCATACACCGCGCTATCGCCGTGGGGATGATATTTGCCCAACACTTCGCCCACGATACGGGCGGATTTCTTGTAGGGCCGGTTGTGATGCAGGCCCATATCGTGCATCACATAGAGGATGCGGCGATGCACGGGTTTGAGACCGTCTCGGGCATCGGGCAAGGCCCGGGCCACGATGACGCTCATGGCGTAATCGAGATAGGAGACCCGCATCTCATTCTCGATGGGGGCGTATTTTACAACTCGGGCCAATTGAAAGCCGTCGGCGCGAGAACCATCTTCATTGAAGTTAGGATCTTGTTGTGTGGTTTCTTCGGTCATAGGTTCGGGAAATGAGCAGTGTCAGTGAATCGTCTCCATGAGCGACTGCGCGCCACTCATGAGAAAACAGGTGAGAGCATCATGCTGAGAGATGGCAATGACAAAACATTTTCTCATTTGCCACAGCGAGACTTTTTGCCACCGCTGGTTGTTCAGAATGACACGAGCGGGGCTCTTTGTCAAACAGCAATCGGCCCAGACGTTCAGAGACTGAAATGGCTGGTTTTAGCTAAAAAGAAGTGGAAAAGATGGCGCTTTTCACGTTTCTCGCATCATGTTTCAACGAGTCATGGACGTCTTGTGAGACACATCGAGACCATCTTTTTATAACACTTCATTATACCATTTTTCCCGCCTTTTCTCCACTTTTGAACGCAAGGAGGGTGCGTTCCAAAAGTGGCGCGCGCTGGCCGAATAGAATTCGGTTCTGGGGGCGTTCCGCCGCATGTCCTCCT
>WGCR01000061.1 GCA_015493675.1 Anaerolineae bacterium | reverse complement strand
TTCCAGACCACGGTTTTGGCGCCAGCCAGCAATTGCTGGAACGCGGCGATGCTTTCCGGGCCGATATCCAGCACCATGCGGTCGGCAGGAACCTGATCGGCAGGAACGATGATCGCGTCGGCGTCCGCCTTGAACTCAGCAGCCGCCGCCACATCGATGGGCAGATGCAGCTTGCCGCCCGCTTCGTCCAGCAGCGCTCGGGCCAGCTCGACAGCGTCTTGCTCCACCAGCGATTGGCCCATCTCGTAGCCCTTGGCCGCGAAGAAGGTGTTGGCCATGCCGCCGCCGATGATGAGCCCATCGACCTTGGTCAGCAGATTGCGAATGACGCCGATCTTGTCGGAGACCTTGGCCCCGCCCAGAATGGCGTAGAAGGGGCGCACGGGATTGTTCACGGCGTTGCCCAGGAATTCGATCTCCTTTTCGACCAAAAAACCGGCCACGATCGCTCCCCCCTTGGCCCGAACGGCCTGGGGAACAGCCACCATCGAGGCGTGAGCGCGATGGCAGGTTCCAAACGCATCATTCACGTAATCGTCGCCAAATGCGGCCAGCTCCGCCGCGAATTTGGGATCGCCTTTCTTCTCGCCCGGATCGAAACGCAGATTCTCCAACAGCACAATATCGCCGGGCTGCATCTCTTTCACCAGAATCTCCACGCCGGGGCCGGTGACGTCGCTGGCCATGCGCACCCGATATTGGGGCAGCAATTCTTGCAGATGATGGCTGACCGGCGCCAGGCTCAGGCGGGGATCGTATTTGCCCTTGGGGCGGCCGAGATGCGACATCAGCACCAGCTTCGCGCCTCGCTCAGCCAGATAGGTGATGGTGGGCAGCGCCGCCCGGATGCGGGCGTCATCGGTGATCTGGCGATGTTCGTCCAGCGGCACATTGAAGTCCACCCGCACCAATACACGTCGTCCATCCGGATTCAAATCTCGCACAGTTTTCTTATTCATGATTTTGCCTCCTGACCAACAAAGATGCAACGCACTTAAAAGCGGGAGAGGGCTCGACGCCACATTCTCCCGCTTTCAAAAAACCCTGGCTCAGACGCGCCGAGGATCATGTCAAGTGCGTCGCACTTCGATGTTCGTTTTAGATGCCTTTGTCGTAGATGAACTTGCAGAGATCGGCCACGCGGCTGGAGTAGCCCCACTCGTTGTCATACCAGGTGATAACCTTCACCATATCGCCGCCCAACACATAAGTGAACTGGGCGTCGACGATGGAGGAGCGGGGGTCTCCCTTGAAGTCCATGCTGACCAGCGGCTCTTCGCTCACGCCCAGGATGCCCTTCAGGGGGCCGTTGGCCGCGGCGCGGAATGCGTCCAGAAGCGCTTCGGTGGTGGTGGGCTTTTCGATGGTCGCAACGAAGTCCACAACGGAAACGGTGGGGGTGGGGACGCGGATGGACATGCCGTCGAAGCGACCCTGTAGTTTGGGAATCACCACGCCCACGGCTTTGGCTGCGCCCGTGGTGGTGGGGATGATATTGATGGCCGCCGCGCGGGCTCGGCGCAAATCCTTGTGAACCAGGTCCAGGATGCGCTGATCATTGGTGTAGGAGTGAACGGTGGTCATCACGCCCTTGATGATGCCGAAATTATCATCCACCACCTTGGCAGCGGGCGCCATGCAGTTGGTGGTGCAGGAGGCGTTGGAGATGATGTTGTGTTTGGCGGGATCGTAATCGCCTTCATTCACGCCCAGCACCACGGTCAGATCAGGATCGGTGGCGGGAGCGCTGATAATGACCTTCTTGGCGCCCGCCTCCAGATGCAGCGAGGCCTTCTCGCGAGTGCGGAAGAAACCGGTGGATTCCACTACAATATCAACATCAAGATCGGCCCAGGGCAGATCCGCGGGGTTGCGTTGGGAGAAAACCAGGATTTTCTTGCCATCGACGATGAGATGGCCTTCCTCGTCCACCTGGATGTCCGCATCGAATCGACCATAGTTGGAATCATACTTCAACAGATGGGCGTTGGTCTCGGTGGGAACCAAATCGTTGACGGCAACAACCTCGATGTCCTCGGGATAATTTTCTTTGATGGCCTTGAAGACCTGGCGGCCAATACGACCAAAACCATTGATTGCAACTCGTAAAGTCATTTTTTCCTCCATGGAATTTTTATTTTGAGATGTTTATTTTTGGGTGGAGCAAATTCACAAAAGGGCATGATTCGCCCATCTGAGGATACTCCAAACCGGCTGAATTGGCAAATTTCCGGCTCAGGGCAGGCGATTTACGGGGATATTCAGCACAGCAAGAATAGGCGATGAATCCGCACTTGTAACTGCTAAGTGACCAGCCAAAAATAACTGCCCCTTTCGTTGCGGCACTGACCGAGTGAACTCGGGCTCTTTAGGCGCTTTGCGCCAATGGTGGCCCTCCGGCGACCAGTTAATCGGCGTGATTTTGGACGGCGAAGACACTGTGTTAGGCCGTCTATTGGCCGCAGGCCTGAAG
>WGCR01000060.1 GCA_015493675.1 Anaerolineae bacterium | reverse complement strand
AGATCAGCGCCCGGAATCTGCAAGCGTATGCCCGGTTGTTTCCAGGCGGGAGCGCCTTTCTCCCATGGACGATACGGCCTCACCCCGGCCCCAGGCTTGCCGTGACAAAGAATCACCAAACTCTCTCCCTCCTCCACCGCAGCTATCAAGCGGGAGGCGTTTTTACGGAATTCGGTGAACGCAATAACTTTAACAGTCATTTTTCTCCTCCGTAAGGAGGTTGGTTTGGGGTCAAATGAAAGGTGATGAGGGTAACAGCAGAATAAAATATGTACAATTTAGCGTACATTTTTATAGCTGTTTGTCAAGCAGGCAACCACTTCGGGTGCGTTTCAAAATTGGGGCGTTGTACGCCGTACGCCCCCGGAGGTGAACCTCCGGGCTAGGAACGACGCCCCGTAAACGGGGCTTTGGTGGCAGATGGGATCCCAAAGCCGGGTTCACCCGGCGTCGTTTTGTAGCCCGGCGACTTCATCGCCGGGCGTGGGCCGCATACCACGCGACAAATCTTCCGACGATAACGCGATGTGCCCCCAAATTGGAACGCACCCACCACTTCCGAGGGGTGCGTCCCAGATAATTGACGACGCACCCGACCTCCGGGAGGTGGGGGCGAAGGTCGTGGGGAGAACTTTCATTCTTGCCTGGCGGGAAGGTGGCAGATAGCAAACAAGTTATCACCCACCTCCCGGAGGTCTTGAAAATGGGCCTGCGCCCGCCAGGCTCGACTTTCAACCCATTTTGGACACACCTTTATCTGTGAAGATCGGCTTTTTCTGCGTTATCAGCGTTCTCTGTCCTTTGCGCCTTGACGGCTTCACAACTGTTCACTGTTTACTGTTTACTTGCTCACTGTTTACTTGCTCACTGTTTACTTGCTCACTGCTTACTGTTCACCGCTTACTGTTTACTGCCTACTGCTTACTGTTTACTGCCTACCGCTTACTGCTCACCACGCTCCTCCACAGGCCCGAGCACCATCATCGGTGCGTTGCCTTCCACGCTTTGCCCCACCTGCACGCTGATGTTCTGCACCACGCCCGCCCGCGGCGCCCGGATTTCATTCTCCATTTTCATGGCTTCCAGGATGATCAGCGGATCGTTGAGCGCGACGATCTGGCCCTCCTGCACCAGGATTTTCACCACCAGGCCCGGAATCGGCGCATGGATGGGCAGATCGCCATCGCCTGCCGAAACATCGGCGCGACTGCTCTCCATGCGCAGATGCCGCTCATCCGCCACATCCACCGTAAACGTGTTCCCTCCCAACGTCACTCTGTATCCCTGCTGTTGCTCCTCCACCACCAGCTCGTGGGATTGATGGTTCTTGAGCAGCGAAAAAAGACCCAGGGGATCCACCTGGATCAGGTCCGCCTCCACCGGCTCGCCATCCATGGTGATAGCGCCTTCGGGCGTGATTTCGATTTCGTAAGTGATGCCGTCAACTTGAGCGATGTATTTCATAACTGTAAACCGTGAACTATAAACTATGGCTCTACTGAAAAAAACCTTTAACACGGAGGCGCAGAGCGCACGGAGGAAGAAAAACGCGGGTTTGGAGAGGGATTTCTCTGTGAACTACCATGATTTTCTCTGTGTTCTCCGTGTCTCCGTGGTGAAACAACCTTTTTGCAGTGGTGAACGGTGAACTACCGTCAAACCAGCCGCCGCAGGCCGTTGAGCAACGCCGCCTTGCGCCAGGCCGAGACGCCGCCCTCCTGGCCGCCATCATGGCCGATAGTGACAGCTTGCTGTCCGCGCCGGTGCAGGAGCATGGCCGCAACGATGGCGGCAATCTGCCGTTTTTCTTCGATATCTTCGGTGACCGGCGGCGTGTGGGTTTCCAGAAAACGGGTGTCGAACTGGCCCCACTGGAAACGGGGCGTATCCACCAGGCCCAGGTGGAAGGGGATGGACGTCTTGACGCCGGCGATGCGGTACTCGGTCAACGCCCGCCGCAGCCGCAAGATGGCCTCGGCCCGGTTCTCGCCGTAGGCGATGAGCTTGGCGATCATAGGGTCGTAGTACAGGCCCACTTCCATGCCCACATACACGCCCGATTCGATGCGGATGCCCGGGCCGGTGGGCTCGCGCAGGGCCACGATCTTGCCGGTGGAGGGCATGAAGTTGTTGTCCGGGTCTTCCGCGGTGATGCGGGCCTCGATGGCCCAGCCCTTCATGTGGATGTCGTCCTGGGTGAAGCGCAGCTTGCGACCATCGGCGATGGAAATCATCTCCTTGACAATGTCCACGCCCGTGACCAGCTCGGTGACAGGATGCTCCACCTGCAAGCGGGTGTTCATCTCAAGGAAATAGAAATTGCCATCTTTGTCCACAAGAAACTCGACCGTGCCCGCGGAGACGTAGTTGACGGCCTTGGCTGCGGCCACTGCCACCGCGCCCATGCGCTGCCGCAAGTCCTCATCTACCACCACCGACGGGCTTTCCTCCACCAGCTTCTGGTGCCGCCGCTGGATGGAGCACTCGCGTTCGCCCAGGTGGATAACGTTGCCGTGGGCGTCGGCCAGGATTTGAATCTCGACGTGTCGGGCGCCTTCGACGGCTTTTTCCAGATACACGGTGTCATCGCCAAAGGCCTTGAGGGCCTCGCGCCGCGCCGCGGCCAGCGAGGATTTCAGCTCTTCGGGCTTGTAGACCAGGCGCATGCCCTTGCCGCCGCCGCCCGCGCTGGCCTTCACCAGCACCGGATAGCCGATTTCCTCGGCCGCGGCCAGCAGTTCGTCGTCGCTCAGGCCCGCGGGCGTGCCCGGAATGAGGGGGACGCCCGCCGCGGCCACCGTGGCCCGCGCGGTGACTTTATCTCCCATGGCGTGAATGGCCTCGGGCGTGGGGCCGATGAAGACCACGCCCGCGTCGCGGCAGGCCGCGGCGAAGTCCGCGTTCTCGGCCAAAAAACCGTAGCCGGGATGGATGGCGTCGGCCCCAGCCTGGCGGGCCACGTCGATGATGGCGTCGCCCCGCAGATAACTCTGGTTAGCAGGCGGCGGGCCGATGTGATAGGCTTCGTCCGCGTAGCGCACGTGCAGGGCGTTGCGGTCTGCATCGGAGTACACGGCCACAGTTTCGATGCCGCGCTCCTGACAGGCTCGGATGATGCGCAGGGCGATCTCGCCGCGGTTGGCTATCAGTATCTTTTGAAACATAGGCTTTGAGGATAGAACTCAGAGGATAGAATGCAAAGGATAGAACGCAGACACATCTGATGCCCGCAGATTTTCGCAGATTATCCTGATTTTATCTGCGTAGATCAGCTTTTTCTGCGTCATCTGCGTTCTATTTACGGAGCGCAGATTTTTCAGGATTTTATATGGCGTTTGCGGGTGGATTGGTATATCTTGCGGCTGATTTCCGGCTTTGGCCCGAAGTTGAGAACCAATCCAACTTCGATGTTTGTCGATCTGAGATAATTCAAAAGTTGCGCTTTGTGGGCCTCAGCGATGGTCTCTGATGTCTTGATCTCCAGGATAACCAAATCGTTGACGATTACATCGGCAAAATAGTGTCCAACTGGCTCAGATTCATAGAACACAGTGATTGGGGCTTGCTGGGCTGTTTTGAAGCCTCGTTTGCTCAATTCCAGGACCAAAGCGTTTTCGTAGACTTTCTCCAGAAAACCATAGCCCAAAGTGTTATAGACCTTGTAAAAGGCATTGATGATTTCTTGGGTCAGTTCCTGATGCTTATAGTGACGCATCCGCTTCAATCCTTTTACATCAAAAAATCTGCGTAAATCTGTCTTTTCAGCGTCATCTGCGTTCTATCTTTTCTTGCGCAGTGCGAGCAGCACCTCATCCTGCCCGAAGGACTCAGGCGGGAGGCTGGAGACCGATTGCCGGATGCCGAAGCCGGGGCCGGGATGCAAAAACAGCCGCTGGATGTCCTCGACGGTGACCTGGATGGGCTGGCCCAGGGGCAGATCGACAGTATCCTCCCAGGCGACGCTGAGATGGGCGACGCCGTACACCCAATCGCCTTCCTCCACATCGGGCGGGAGCTCGTCGAAAGTGGAGGCCAGCAGAGTGATGGGCGTGGGCGTGTCCAGCAGCAGATAGGCCACCGTCAGGTCTTCATCCTCCCACACGAAGCGGCTGCGCACCTGGCCCGCGAACGCATGACGGGCGCCATCGATGGACGCCAGCACGGGCTGCAACGGCCCGGACGCCAGCTCGAACCAGCCGGCCGGATCATCGAACGCGCCCTGCCCCAGCATGTCGGTGGCGATCATGATGTCGAAATGTGCGCCTACTTCAACGCCCAGGTAATTGCGGGCGGCGTAGGCGTGGTCGGGCAGGCGGAGGATGAGAGGCATGTCAGTGGTCAGTATGGCGCCTTTGTTTCTTTTTTCTTTGCGCCCTTTGCGTCTTTGTGTGAGATATTCAGTCTCGGCGGCGGGGACGGCGGCCCGAACGACGGCGGCCCGATCGTTTTTTGGGCCTGGGCTGGGCCTTTTCCTGCACTTCGGGCTCGCCCAGGGGCTTGTGCAGGGCCTCGTGATAAAAATCATCCACCAGCATGGCCAGCAAATCCAGGCCGTGGTCTGTCTGGATCAGTTCATGGATCATAGGCCCGAAGCGCTTCATGCGCTCGATCTGCAGCTTGTCCCGGTCGCGAAGCTTCGCTTCCAGCAGCGCAATGGCCCGCTCCGACACGATTCTGGCCACATCCTCATCGCCGGGCAGGGCCCGCTCCTGCATGTTGATCTCATAACGGGCCGCGATGGTGCGCAGCTTGCGGGCCTCCAGTTGATTGACCAGAGAGATGGCCGTGCCCGCGGCTCCGGCCCGGCCCGTGCGCCCCGCCCGGTGGATGTAATCCTCCGCGTCCTCGGGCGGCTCGTAGAGGATGGCGTGGGAGAGCGCGGGGATGTCGATGCCGCGCGAGGCCACATCGGTGGCCACCAGAAAACGCAGCTTGCCCGCCCGCACCTTGTCCAGCACCCGCTCCCGGGCTTTTTGCGAGAGATCGGAGCTGAGTTCTGCCGCATCGTAGCCGAAGCGATTGAGCACCGTGGCCACGTAATGCACCTTATTGCGAGTGTTGCAGAAGATGATCGCGGATTCCGGGTTCTCCACCTCGATGATGCGCACCAGGCTGCGGTCTTTATCCATGCCCGGCACGATGTAGAAAACATGCTCCGTCTCCACCACGTGCACATGATCGCTGCTGAGGCTGAGATGCACCGGCTCGTGCAGGAATTCCTGAGCCAGACGCAGCACCCGCGGGGGGAAGGTGGCCGAGAACATGGCGGTGTTGACGGGCCGGTCGGGCAGGTAGCCTCGCACCGCGCGCATGTCGGGATAAAACCCCATGGAGAGCATTCGGTCGGCCTCGTCGAAGATGAGCATGCGCAGGTGGTTCAGAGAGAGGTTGCGCTTGAGCAGGTGATCGAGGACGCGGCCAGGCGTGCCCACCACCAGATGCGCGCCTTCCTTGAACGCGGCGATCTGCGGGCCATAGCTGGCGCCGCCATACACGGCCACAGTGCGCACACCGCTATCGCCCGCCAGCAGTTCCGCCTCGCTGGCGACTTGCTTGGCCAGCTCGCGGGTGGGAACCATGATCAGCACCTGGCAGCTCTTCTTTTTGGGATCGATGCGATCCAGCGCGGGCAGCAGGAAAGCGCCCGTCTTGCCGCTGCCGGTGTGCGATTGCACCAGCACATCTTTGCCCGCCAGCAGATAAGGCATGGATTTGGCCTGCACGGGCATGAGTTTATCCCAGCCGGCGCGGGCCGCGGCCGCCTGCAAGTTCTCGGGCAGGTCTTGTAGTGTAATTTCAGGAAGGTCTTGTGGAATCGCTTTATCTTCGTTAGATGGTTTTTCTGTCATAACAGTTATTGTTTGGACGATGGACGATGGACGATAGACGATGGACGGTGGACGGAAGGCGACGTCGTCTCTCGTCTATGGTCTATCGTCATCAAAGTGGGATATTCCCATGTTTCTTCCACGGATTCGTATCCCGCTTGTTGCGCAGCATTTCCAGTGCATTGATGAGCCGCGGGCGGGTTTCGTGGGGGATGATGATGTCATCCACGAATCCGCGGGAGGCGGCGATGTAAGGGTTGGCGAATTTCTGGCGATATTTTTCGATGAGCCGCGCCTTCTCGGCTTCGGGGTCATCGGCCTGGGCGATCTGGCGGCGGTAGATGATCTTGACCGCACCTTCAGGGCCCATCACGGCCAGCTCGGCCGAAGGCCAGGCAAAAACCAGGTCGGCCCTGATGTGACGGGAGTTCATCACATCGTAGGCCCCGCCATAGGCCTTGCGCGTGATGACGGTGATCTTGGGCACGGTGGCCTCGCTGTAGGCGTAGAGCAGCTTGGCCCCGTGCAGGATGATGCCGCCATGCTCCTGGGCCAAACCAGGCATGAATCCGGGCACATCCTCGAAGGTGATCAGGGGGATGTTGAAGGCGTCGCAGAAGCGGATGAAACGGGCCGCTTTGGTGGAAGCCTCGATATCCAGCACGCCCGCCAGCACCAACGGCTGCTGGGCGATGACGCCGACGCTGCGCCCCGCCATGCGCGCAAACCCCACCAGGATGTTCTGGGCGAAATGCTCATGCACCTCGAAGAACAGGCCATCATCCACCACCCGTTTGACGACCTCCTTCATATCGTAGGCCTTGTTGGGATTATCGGGAATGATCTCGTCCAGCTCCTCATCCTGGCGCATGGGATCATCGGTGGCCGGGGCGTAGGGCGGGTCTTCCAGGTTGTTCTGGGGGATGTAGCTGAGCAGTTGTTGGGCGAGGAAAAGCGCATCCTCCTCACTTTTGGCCACAAAATGGGCGACGCCGCTCTTGCGGGCGTGGGTGTAAGCTCCGCCCAGTTCCTCGAAGGTCACATCCTCGTGGGTCACGGTCTTGACCACCTCGGGCCCGGTGATGAACATGTGCGAAGTCTTATCCACCATGATGATGAAATCGGTGATGGCGGGCGAATAGACGGCCCCGCCCGCACAGGGCCCCATGATCAGCGAGATTTGGGGGATCACGCCCGAGGCCAGGGTGTTGCGCAGGAAGATGTCGGCATAGCCGCCCAGCGAGATCACGCCCTCCTGGATGCGGGCGCCGCCGGAATCATTCAGTCCGATGACCGGTGCGCCGTTCTTCATGGCCATTTCCATGATTTTGATGATCTTCTCGGCGTGGGTCTCGGAGAGAGAGCCGCCAAACACGGTAAAATCTTGCGAATACACATACACCAGCCGCCCTTCAATGGTTCCGTAGCCTGTGACCACGCCATCGCCCAGGGGACGGTTCTTTTCCGTGCCGAAATCGTGGGAGCGATGCTGCACGTAAGCGTCCAGCTCGCGAAAAGAGCCTTTGTCCAGCAGGATTTCCAGGCGTTCGCGGGCGGTCATCTTACCCTTTTCGTGCTGGCGGCGGATACGCTCCTCGCCCCCGCCCAGCAAAGTTTTTTCCCGCATTTTGCGGAGCAAGTCGATTCGTTCTTTATTGGTGGTCATGCCCGATTACTCGTCAGTGGAAGATGTGAAGATAAGGATGTGAGGATAAGGTGCGCACTCGAAAAAGGCACTATCAAGCATTCATTATAGCCCATCACGGAGTGAAAGCAGAATTTCCGCCATCTTTCTGATGATCGGCCATTATCCAAAACACCATACATGCGTTTTCGACGCGATTTTCCCCGTCCATTGCCTACTTGACGCTACAGTTTTATAACGCCCGACAAGACAAGAAGCGTGATGAGGATGGGCTGGTGAATCAGATAGATGAGCAGGGAGTTCTGGCCCGCCAGCGCCAGCCAGCGCACGGGCGCAAAACGCGACCAATCGGGCACCGAAAACGCCCGTTTGCCCGCGTGATAAAGCATATTTCCCAAAAAAATGCCGATGAGCACCACGCCCAGCCAGGGAATCACCGGGAAATAATCGAAAGCGGGATGCGGCGAACGAATCATGCCCAGCCATTCCAGCCAGGGGATGTCGTGCCGCCAGGCGATCAGCTGGGGCGCAAGCAACAGCACTGCGCCCAGGATCAGATTGAGCCAGCGAAAACGCAGGAAAGGGTAGGCCAGAATGATGGCAACGCCGATGAAATGCAGGATGCCAAAACGCACGTAACCGGCCGGTTCATAGAGAAAGGTGACGAGACTGATGACCATGCCCCACGAGAAAATAACCAGGCCCCGCTGGAAGAAAGGCAAAAAATGCACCTTCCCTTTCTGCCTCATGCGCCCGGCCCGCAGGCCCATGGAAACGCCCACCAGCCCGATGAACGACGTGGCCGTGACGAGCTGCCAGTAATGCCAGAAGCCCTCATACACCTCGATCTTCCACCCCGCCATGCCGTACAAATCCCACACCAGGTGATAAACCACCATGATGGCAATGGCGAACCCGCGCCACGCGTCCACCTCCCAATAGCGGTCGCTGCGGAAGTGGATGACGGGCCGGATGCTGCCCTTCATGCCCTGATACCAGGTCGTCAGTGTCGTCATAGCCTCATTGTGCCCTAAAACAGACCGGTTGCCAAGAAAAAAACGCCCCGCCTCGGTGAACAAGAGATGAGGAGATATTGTTTCGACCTCAACCCGCCACCCGCACATCGCCCTGCTCCCGGTCGAACAACCAGCGCAGGCCGCTTTGCAGCATGGCGTTGGCGCCCAGAATCATGTCGATGCGATGATCCAGCGCTGCTTCGATGCCCGTCAGGTCCACGCTGAAGGCGTCGAAGGGAGGGAAGAGATGGTCATGCACCGCCAGCCCCACGCAGGCATCCACTTGCTGCATCGCCTTGGTTTCGGTGGCGTCGGTGACTTCGATCTGATAGCCCGGGCGCATTTGCAAACCGATTTCAGATAGATGCGTCGAGT
>WGCR01000059.1 GCA_015493675.1 Anaerolineae bacterium | reverse complement strand
CTCCCACCAGCGAGATGATGGGGGCAATGCCCGTGAGAAAACCGATCTGGCTGCCCGAAAGCCCCAGAATTTTCTGATAATAAAGAGACAAAAAGGGAAGTAAAAACGCCAGGGCGGCAAAAATGATGAAGTAGAATAATCTGGCAATGGGCATGAGCTAAACTCAATAGGAGAGACAAGGGTCCGGTTGACACGATTTTACCGCGATTTCAGAACAAGGTACAATGAATGACCATCGTTCACGCTCTCCGCAAGGAAGAGACATCATGTCATCAACTCTCGCCGCAATCGTCGCCCAACACCCCTTTCCCGATTATCAGGCCTGGTGGCCCATGGGGCCGGACTTCATCCGCTTCATGGCTACGGCCATCAGCAGTCAATGGGCGGCCCTTCCCGGTCATTCGGGAGATGTGGCGCCGGTGCAGGCCCGGGCAACTGACTACATCCACACCGTTTATCAACGACCGGCCGACCCTGGTTTGGCGCAGCGCTTTGTGCAGCAGCCAACGGCTCGCGTCTGGCAATCGGGCGAATTCGACGCCCTCTCCTACGCGTTTTATCGCCACGCCTTCGAGCTACTGGCCCAAACCGCCTTGCCCGTCGATCTGCCCCGACAGCGTAGAGCCTTCACCCGACGCGTCGGCTGCCTCTTTTTCGATCAGATGGCCGATTTTCTGGATCTGAGCCTGCCCGACCGCCTGGAAACTGCAACGCAGTTCGGGCATTTGCAAGCAGCCATTGCCCAGATCGGCGCATTCCTGCTCGATCAGGGCTATTTGCGCGATCATTTCGCCTTCCGCTTTGATGTCAACGTCCGTCGAGGCAATGACAGCATTCGCCAGACTAAAGCAGACCTTCTGTCCAACCTGCGTCAGGGCCGGGCCTACGCTCTTTACGAGATGGGCTATCCCGTCATTCTGCCTTCCGCCGTGTATCTGTATCACCTCCTGGGCGAAGCCCAGCACCACTCCTCCCGCACTATCGAAGAACTCTTCCGCCGTATCGGCTACCGGGCCAGCGAGACCGACGATTTCGATCCCACTGGCTTTCCGGCTCACCTGGTCGTGGAATTGTGGGAGATCACTGCGCTCAATCACTGAATTCCTATGTCCGACATCCTCATCATCGGCGGCGGCGTCATCGGCGTCAGCACCGCCTACTATTTGGCCCGCGAGGGCGTCTCCGTTACCCTCATCGATAAAAAAGATGTGGCCGCCGGCAGCTCCTGGGGCAATGCCGGATTGATCTGCCCGAATCACTCCGAGCCCATCCCCGGCCCGGGCGTACTCAGCCAGGGGCTTAAGTGGCTGCTGGATGCCGAAAGCCCTTTTTACATCAAACCCCGCCTTGATCCCGACCTCATGCGCTGGCTGTGGCGCTTTCGCGGCTATTGCAATCAAAGCGCACAAGATCGGGCCATCCCCCGTCTGCGGGATATGCAGCGGGCCAGCCTTGAGCTCTATCGCCAACTCATCGATGAAGAAGCCATTGTCTGTGATTTCGAAGAAAAAGGCGGTTTGCTGGCTTTTCGCACCGAAGCCGGATTAGAAGCGGGGCTGACCCACGCCGCGCACATGGCCCGTTTCGGTCTGAAACTACAACCGCTGGATGCAGACGCCATCCATGCTCTGGAGCCCACCCTGCATCCTGAGATCAAAGGCGGCGTTTATCATCAGGAAGACGCCTTTCTCACCCCGCACAAATTTGTCTTTGGCCTGGCCGAAGCTGCAAAACGGCTGGGGGCGACTATTCTCGGCGATGCCGAAGTGCGGGGATTCGCCACATCCAACCAGCGTATCACGGCTGTCTGGACCACCCAGGGCGATTTTCAGCCCCGGCAGGTGGCGCTGGCCGCGGGGGCGTGGTCAACCGGTCTGGCTCGCCGGATCAACCTCCATCTCCCCATGCAGCCCGCCAAAGGCTACAGCATCAGCATCCCTCGGCCTGCTTCCTCGCCCCAACGCTACGTCATCTTTGCCGAACGCAATGCTGTGGCCACGCCCATGGGCGATGAACTGCGGTTTGCGGGTACGCTGGAGCTCTCGGGCCTGAACGCGGCCATCAATGAGCGCCGGGTGGTCGCCATCCGCAAAGCCGCCCGCGAATACCTGGTTCTGCCCGAGCCGTTGCCCGCGGGCCATGTCTGGCAGGGGCTGCGTCCCGTCTCCCCCGATGGCTTGCCCTACATCGGACGCAGTCAACAGATGAGCAATCTAGTGGTGGCTACGGGCCACGCCATGCTGGGCCTCTCCATGGGCCCCATCACCGGCAAGCTGGTGAGTGAACTCATCCAGAACCAGTCCACCTCTCTACCGCTGGACGGATTCGAAGTGGACCGGTTTGGT
>WGCR01000058.1 GCA_015493675.1 Anaerolineae bacterium | reverse complement strand
GTTATTTTTCCCCGGCTCAAGGAGCGGGCGGATCAGAAAGCGGGCACCATGAGCGGCGGCGAGCAGCAGATGCTGGCCGTGGCCCGCGGCATCATGTCTGAGCCCATCGTGCTCATGATCGACGAGCTCTCGCTGGGCCTGGCGCCGGTGCTGACGCTGGACCTGTTCATGTCCCTGCGCCGCCTGCGGGATGCGGGCATCACCATCCTGCTGGTGGAACAAAATGTGCGCATGGCCCTCAAAGTCAGCGACTACGCCTACGTCTTCAGCGGGGGCAAGGTCGATCTGCACGGGCCTTCGAGCGAAGTGGAAAACGATGAAAATGTGCGTCGGGCGTATCTGGGCATCTGACGTCAGGCGTCAAGCGTCGAACGTCAAAACATGACGCACACAGGTCTCCCGGCCCGATCCTCTTGGCGACGCAAATCACTTGACGAAAAACGGACTTGGGTTCATACTTGAGATGAGCCTGAGTCCGTTTTTTGTGTAAAAAGGTGACAGTCACTTCACGTTCGAAAAACGCGTTTGTTCACGTCAGAAGGTGCGTGTCAACCCAGGCGAAGTGACTGTCACCTTTGCCGAAATGAAAGACCTCCGGGAGGTGGGTGATCGCCTCCTGCTTGCTTGCTAACGGGTAGTCATAACCAGGCGCTGGCTTCTGCATCCATCCTCGTCCCCACCTCCCGGAGGTCGCCTCCCGCGCCGCCCCTGCCGCTGACGTTGACCAGGTGGAATGTCGAGCTAACGCCTGTTTCCAGGGCATCGCACCTGGCATCTGCACCGGGCGGGCGTGGCAAACGCCACTATGACCGATTTAATTTGTGAACATTCATCAATCGGCAACCGTAACTGCTAACGTACTTGATTTTTGGCCGCAAGAAGCCACGAAAGCTCGAAGTTTTACGAAGACACGAAGGAAAAATAAAGAAAAAGAGGCTTCGCGCCTTCGTTCTCTTCGTGTCTTCGTGGCAAAAAGTGGTGGCGCGACCTTAGTAGTTACCGGCAACCTCAAATAGGAAACTACTTCTTGGACGCGTACTAAGTGCGTCGCACCTCACCCATAAGGAGCCCCAATCATGTCCACTCTCACCCAATCTCCCGCCTGGCAGGCCCTGCAAGCCCATTACGAAGCCATGAAGGATGTGCACATGCGCGACCTTTTTGCCGCCGATCCCCATCGCTTCGATAAATTCTCCCTGCGCTTCGATGACATTCTCTTCGACTACTCCAAGAATCGCATCACCGCGGAAACCATGGGCCTGCTGTTGGCTCTGGCCCGTCAGGCCCGGCTGGGCGACGCCATCGAGGCCATGTTCAGCGGCGATAAGATCAACGTCACCGAGAAGCGGGCGGTGCTGCACGTCGCCCTGCGCAATCGCTCCAACTGGCCCATCCTGGTGGATGGCGAGGATGTGATGCCCGAGGTGAACCGGGTGCTGGGCAAGATGCGGGCGTTCAGCGAGGCGGTGCGTTCGGGCGATTGGCGAGGGTTCACGGGCCAGCGCATCACCGACGTGGTCAACATCGGCATCGGCGGCTCGGATCTGGGCCCGAAGATGGTGGTGCGGGCGCTGACGCCCTACGTGCATCCCCAGATGCGCTTTCACTTCGTTTCCAATGTGGATGGCGCGGACATCTCCGAAACCCTGGCGAAAGTGGACCCCGAAACCACGCTTTTCCTCATCGCGTCCAAGACCTTCACCACCCAGGAGACCATGACCAACGCCCACACCGCGCGAGATTGGTTCCTGCTGGCCGCGAATGACGAATCCGCCATCGCCAAACATTTCGTGGCGATGTCCACCAATCGGGAGAAAGTCACCGCTTTCGGCATCGATCCGGAGAACATGTTCGAGTTCTGGGACTGGGTCGGCGGGCGCTACTCGCTGTGGTCGGCCATCGGCCTGTCCATCGCCCTGGCCGTAGGCTTCGAGCGATTCGAGGAGCTGCTGACGGGCGCGCATCGGGTGGATGAATACTTCCGCGCGACGCCTTTCGAGCAGAATATCCCCGTGATCATGGGCCTGCTGGGCGTGTGGTACAATGATTTCTTCGGGGCGGAGACCCACGCCATCCTGCCCTACGACCAGACCATGCAGTATTTCCCCATGTATTTCCAGCAGGGCGATATGGAGAGCAACGGCAAGAGCGTGACCAAGGATGGGCAGTGGGTGGATTACCAGACCGGGCCTATCATCTGGGGGCAGCCGGGCACCAACGGCCAGCACGCCTTCTACCAGCTCATCCACCAGGGAACCAAGCTGATCCCGGCCGATTTTCTGGCCCCGGCCCGCAGCCATCACCCTGTGGGCCAGCATCACGCCATCCTTATCGCCAACTTTCTGGCTCAGACTGAAGCCCTGATGAAGGGCAAGACCGAGGATGAGGTGCGGGCGGAGCTGCTGGCCCAGGGCGTGGATGAAGCCGATCTGGCGCTGCTGGTTCCGGCCAAGACCTTCCCCGGCAACCGCCCCACTAACTCCTTCCTTTTCCCCATGCTCACCCCGCGCACCTTAGGCTCGCTCATCGCCCTGTACGAGCACAAAATCTTCACCCAGGGCGTGATCTGGAACATCAACTCCTTCGATCAGATGGGCGTGGAGCTGGGCAAGGTGCTGGCCAAAGCCATCCTACCCGAGCTGGCGGGGGCCGAGCCTGTCACGGGCCACGATAGTTCCACCAACGGGCTCATCGCCGCGTTCAAGGCGCTGCGGGCGTGATTCGTCTCTTCGGGTACAAGTCACTGAATGGAACTGCAGACGGGGACCTATATGATAGACGCAGTGTTAGCGCCACCGGGCCAAACGCGGGAGTGGGGTCTCCGCCGGATCGCATACCCCACTAGGAAGCAGGAGACTGCAAGAAGCGCTAGTTCGTGTCAGACACCCCACGACAAACCGGTGGAAGCGTAGCAACATCTGGAGCAGGTTAATGCTGGGGCAAACGTTTTTCATGTGTGCCGATCAAACAAAAACCATTAATGGCAAAATTTGAACAGCCGGACCATTTATCTGCACTTCACTAAATTCTGCTACAACATCATTACTTGAGGTTATTTCATCCAAAGCTTCTATTAGTACTTCAGGGTTAAGTAATGACATACCATAGTTTTCGAAAGCACTAATGGATTCACCGTTATCAATTATTCGCGTCACTTTCCCAACCACTCGCATACTATTTTTATGTAATTCTGTAAGTGTTAGATCTCGAAGATTAGCTGTACGCAAGGTGACGATAACATTTATATCTGGAGGAGTTGAGCAACGCAAGATTGCGTTTGAGATTGGTGTTCTTTTTCGATCTGAATCCAGTATTTTTCTAATTCCTTCCAGTTCGGTTGGTTTGTGCGGTTTGCTTCTCTTATTAGATGCTTGTGAACCACCTTTATGCATATTTACTTCGGTAGGATTTGCGAGACCAGAAAGAATATTGACAGCATCAATATAATCGATAACTGAATCGATAGCATTCTTTTCAAGGATTCCGGCAACCTCGACAAGCGAACCTGGGCTTACTTTCATTAGATCCGATGCATTCTTCGGCCTCGTTAAGAATGATCTATTCTTTTGGAGTTCATCATAAAGAAGAATTGCTATTGAAGCTTCTGTATGGGCCTTATGCTCTCTACGAATTTCTTGGTTTCTGCCTGTTGCTGAACCAGCGACATCAGCTTCCGCAGTAACTTCAAATAGATTACTAAATAGATTACTAAGACCAAACTTACCCGTTAGGTTTGCCGAGCCAGACTTACTTGATTCCTGTCCTTGAGTTACTTCAGTTTCAAGAGATAATCCGCCTTGGATAGCAGCTGCAAATGACACTAACATCGGCACATCGAGATATATTGGATGAATTAATTGCATTCTCTTTTCCTTTCGTTGTTATTGAGTTCGGTTAGCGCCCAACGTGAGCGTCAGCGGCGGGCGACGCTTTCGGCCCACCAGATGAAAATATGCGTATCCAGCAATAAACGCATTTACTCCCCCAGCCAGAATGCCTCGGGCAGCGGCTCATCAAAATCATCGCTGGCTTTGATCTCGCCTCGATTCAGGCCAGGAACCCGCCTGACAGGCGCGTCGACTGAAAGAAGCCGAGCCAGCGGTTTGTCATCATCCACCAGCACGACCTCGACGCCTTGTTGGATGAGCTTCACCCATCGGGCGATTTCCTTTCCTGCAATTTTGATGTCAACAGTCTCGATTGCCATGGTGCAATACCTCTCAATGAAGTATAGCATTTTTCTTGTCAGAAAACAATGTTATGGTAAATTCGGAGACTGTAACAGTTTAGTAGGTGGGGCAATTCGTGGCGAAAGAGGGCGTCTTGGGCTGCTGCAGAAGCCGAAAATGGCTGAAAATATCGATTTTGAGGTCAAAAATGGCGTTTTCGGGCCTTTTTTGGCTAAAATTCGCTATTTTTCAGCCATTTTTCATCGAAAAGTTACCCTTCCCCCAGACCTTCGCTTCCTTATTTTAATGGGCGCGTGGACGCGAGCGGGCGCGCGTACATGCCCGCGGGCGACACGCGTTTTCATGCTCAGCACAAAAGGAGGAATAACAATCGGGCATTTGTGGCATGGACGGCTTATTGATATAATACACGTACGCAAATGCAGAATAAAACGTACACGAAGAGGTCAATCATGTTGAACCCAACTGAACTCCGGAAAAACATCTACAAAATCCTGGATCGAGTGCTCGAAACAGGTCAACCGGTCGAGATCAAACGACGGGGCCAGATTTTGCGCATTGTTCCGGCGGAGTCAGTGGATAAATTTCAACATCTGACCCCCAGGCCCGACGTGATCAAGGGAGACCCGGAAGACCTGGTGCATCTCGAATGGGAGGTCAACCTTGATTTACCTTGACACCCATGTTGTGATTTGGCTTTACGCCGATCTGGTGGAGAGATTCAGCCCCCGGGCGCGGGCGCTCATCAATCAGAACGATCTTCTCATCTCTCCCATCGTTCGTCTTGAGATGCAGTATCTGTACGAAATCGGCCGGATTACAGTCGATAGTGAAACCATCCTCTCTGATCTCAAGCAAAGCATCGGCTTGCAACTCTGCGATCTTCCCTTCGATGACGTCGTTTCCCGGTCGATAAACATCTCGTGGACGCGAGACCCTTTCGATCGGTTGATTATCGCCCAGGCGATGGCAGGTCACGGGCAACTTCTCACCAAAGACAAAACTATCCTGGATAAATTTAGTGATGCGGTGTGGCAGTAGCGCCTGAGCACCCGGCATCGTCGAAAACACTCACTCCCCCAACTCCTCATTTCTCCGCCCATGACTTCATCCTCTCGCAAACCCGCCTCCCTGCGCGTCATCTGGCAGGCGCTGAAAACCTGGTACGATGACTGGTTCAACCTGTTCATCCTCAACTTTCTGGTGGACCTCTCCTGGCTGACCATCATCCTGGGGCCGCCGATGCTGTTCGGGCTGTATGAGATCGGTAATGAGCTGGCGCACGGGCGCAGTAATGGCGCAGGGGAGTTGTTTCGCGCGGCCAAACGGCATTTCTGGGCCAGTTGGCTGTGGATGCTTTTCAATATCATCGTTTTGATTGTGGTGCTGGTCAACGTCACCTTTTATTGGCGATTGGGTAAATCCTGGTCCATTGTTTTGGTTTCCATTTTTCTTTTTATGGGGGTTTTCTGGGCCGGAATGCAGGTGTATGTCATCGCCTATTACATGGAACAAGACAACAAGTCTATCATCCTGGCCCACAAAAACGCAGCATTGACTTTTCTGGCGTCGCCAGGCTACACGGTTATCCTTTTTCTCTATGACGCCATTCTGCTCATCATCAGCTTCGGCCTTATCCTGCCTCTGATTCTGGCTGCCCCCTCCCTGGTTGTGGTCACAAGCAACTATGCAGTAGTCGAGCGCTTGCAGGCGTTCGGCATTCACAATAAAGAACGAGCATGATCACAAAAGAGCCCTTCAGCGAACGCCTGGGACGCCATTTTTGGTTGGTCACGGCGGGCGCGATGGCGGCGTTGACAGCTCTATTGAGCGCACTCTGGCACTGGTTGCATCGCCGCCAGGCCCAGGAGATTCCCACAGGGCTGCCGCTGGACGAAATCCAGGGACTCAGCCAGGAAGAAGCCCGGGCCCGTTACCGCGATGGCCAGAGCAATGCCATCAGCTTCCACCCGCCCCGCTCCCGTCAGCAGATCATCCGCGAAAACACCTTCACCATCTTCAATATCGGGCTGGTGGCCATTGTTTTCGTGCAGATATTGCTGGGCAAGTATCTGGATGCACTGATGTCAGTGGGGGTGCTGATTTTCACCATCGGCATCAACGTGTTTCAGGAGGAGTTCGCCCGTATTCGCCTGCGCAAAATCATGCAGGAAGCCCGGCCCAAGGCCTATGTCATTCGCAGCGGCCGGGTGCGCAGCATCGATCCCGATGGCGTGGTCGAAGGGGATGCGGTGGTTATCGGGCCGGGCGACCAGACGGTAGTGGATGGAAAACTGATAGCCAGTGAGAATCTGGTTGTGGACGAATCCCTGATCTTTGCCAAAGGCCGCAGCGTAATGAAACAGGATGGGGATGAACTCTTCGCGGGGAGTTTGTGCCTCAGCGGGCGAGGTGCGTATCAGGCGATGCGTATCGGCAATGATCGGCTCATCGAGCGCAAACTGGAACATTTGGCCACCGCGCCCGAGACCATGACGCCCATCGAGCAGATTGTCAACCGCACGCTGCAATTGCTGCTGGCTTTTGTGTTGGCTATCGCTGTGTTTCTGCTCACCGAATTTTTTCTGGCCACCACACCCTGGCCCGAAGATTTCACCAACGCCTTCATCGATGCCATTGGCGTCATTTTCAGCATCGCCCCCGCGGGCCTGTTCTTCATGATCGTCCTCACTTACGCCGGGTCCACCGTAGATCTAATGCAGCGGGGAGCGCTGGTGCATCGGGCCCGCTCCATCGAAACCATGGCCCAGACCGACATCCTCTGTTTCGGTAAAGCGGGCTTTCTCACCGACGAACAGGTGGCGATGACGCCTGTCATTCACGAAAAGTCTGAGGGAAAAAACGCCGGGCTGCCCAAAGAGGAGGATATCCGTAAACAGTTGGGAACCTTCGCCCGCAGCATCTCCATGCGCAATCGCTTCAGCAGCACCCTGAAACAAACCTATGACGGTCTGCAACTGCCCCCCACCGACGAAATGCCTTTCCTGCCAATCTACGGATGGAGCGCTGTTTCGCTGGACGATGACGAGATGCGGGGCGTCCTGGTGCTGGGAGAGGCGGAGCATCTGCGCCCCCACCTCTACACCCGTGAGCCAATCGAGGAACCCTCCGGGGGTATTCTCAAACAGATGACAGGCGCGGGTGGGCGTTTGGGGAAATTGTTGGGGAAGAAGGAAGCAGCCGCGGAGCCCCGGGACGCCGTCGCTGTCCCCACACCTGCATCATCCTCCCCAATGCAGGCCAAAGTCAGCGCTCAGCCCGAAGAAGCGCCCGCCACAGGCCCTTTCTTCAAGCGATGGGGGAAAAGCATTGCCGCCCGCGTCCGCCACACCGATGCGTCGCAGTCCCCTGAGACTGTCTCTTATACACATCTGACGCT